>JBATJF010000289.1:0-5630 GCA_049668345.1 Gammaproteobacteria bacterium | reverse complement strand
CGGGTCGGCCTGTGCAACGTCCTTTTCGAGGATTGCTCAGCGTTCACTCACGTTACGGCCTGCACACTCGCTGGATCATCTGAAATGATCCGTTACATCGAAGGCTTCAGCCACTTCGTTACCTCCATGACTGCTCCGATTGCTTCCGGCTGGAGCAACATCGCCGGGTGGGACTCTCACCCACTGGAAAACGCCGCCTTAGCACGGCGCACACCCACCCAAGACTATTAGCCATGCCTAATACTGACTACATTTGATATATGCATTAATTGTTCCGCGCATGTCATAAGGCCCGTGTTTTTATGCGGATACTTATTAGAGACAAGTAAAGTGTAATCAAAAAACAAGCTGCCAACGTAAATCGGTCAATCGAAATCACTGCTGATAATTGAGCCAACTGTATGTATCATAAAGCATGCCTATATGAACGCTGACTACTGCTTTGAAAATGATAATTTACCCATACTATAAAATTCTCGAATTTTTCGAATGTAAGCACATGAACAAAAACACCAGGTAGCCTATCAAGCGCGACATCAAATTTAGGAAGTTAAGTTACATCGGTCACCTCGGCCGGCAGTACTGCCCAGATCCTGGTCTGATACAAGCAGGCTCAGGTGATTAAGCCAGACACTCAGCTAATGTTTTAAGAATAAGCTATAGGTAAAGCCAGAAAATTAATGCAATCTCGGGATAAAAAACTTTCAATTACCCGTCGTCTGCTTCGTGTACTAGGCATTTGCATGTTTCTACCTTTCGCTGCATGGCTACTACTTGGTTTGATACCAGGAATACCGTCGATCATCGATGTGTTTGGCGTGACTGGACTCAAGATACCCGCCGGCATCGCTATTGGCGGACTTCTGCTCGCTGCTATTGGTTTTGAAGACTTCTGAAGCCAGTTTATTAGGCAATCAATCACTATTATTAAGTCGCTAATGGTAAAAAAGGAGGTAACACGATGTTTAAACTATCCGATATATTCATTTTACTTGCAGTAGCTATTTCATTTCTTGTTTCAGGCTTCTCATATTTCAACGGCTATGAAATGCAGGGTCTGTTCACAGCCATCTGGGTGCCTTCGATTTTAGCATTCGGTATATATTTCAAGCTCGCTGCCCTCAGTGCAAGGGGTTCAAAACAATGATTGAATCAAATCTTATATATATAGCTATATTGGTCTTTGTTCTTATGCTGGTAGGACTTGTGCTGACAGCTCTGGAGTTTCGGTACGGCGCACCCCATCGCCAAGAGGAGGAGGCGCGTAAAAAAGCACAAGAATCGGATGCCAGTAATCGGTAATCACACGCATTATGAAAAATCGGATACGTGTCCTTGTGTAATTAATGCTGTCTAAAGCTGGGGTGCTTACGACTGCAGTCAAGAGTGAACCAACACATCTGATCATCAGTGTCGAAATCGATGAATACATATCGACAAACTGTTCGCACCAAACTGTAGATATCTTATACGGATGATATGCGCACGATAGCATGACAAGAACCCCGCTTCGGCGGGGCCTATCTTGCCGTTCGCTAATAGCGACATTGGGGTAGCTATTTCGCTTGGTGATAAAGGTCCGAAAATGGCCGATAGTTGCCGACCACGAACCCCGTATCCGCGGAGTTTTCTCTAAACGTGAACGGCAAATTCATTGCCAATAGCAGACATTCAGAAATATTAACTAGTTACCCGTGTAGCGGAAGTTTCGTTTCCAGGTGCAGGCGGTGATTCAGCAATCATGCTGACTCACATTTGACTAACCTGTCACACCCCGCTTGATACTTTCGTGCACTGCCCTGCTTCGCACTGATTCAGTAATGCCTGTATGCACACTGTTATCGGCGTTTCTTCGCGACGTGCTTTTTCAGGCGCACCTTGCGCTTGATCTGGCGAGGCGTCAGCGTGTTCCTGCGTCCCTGGTAGGGATTCGCGCCGGTCTTGAACTCGATGCGGACCGGCGTCCCCGTCAGCTGCATGGCGGCACGAAAGGTGTTCACCAGGTAACGCCGGTAGGTCGCTGGAACGGCGGCGGTCTGGTTGCCGTGAATTACGATGACCGGCGGATTACGGCCGCCCTGGTGAGCGTAGCGCAGCTTGATACGCCGGCCACGCACCAGCGGCGGCTGGTGTTCCTGCACGGCGCGTTCCAGGATCCGGGTCAGTTCCGGCGTGGACAGCTCGCGCGTCGCCGATTCATGGGCCTGCCGGATCTGGGGAAACAGCTCGCCCACGCCGGTACCGTGTTTCGCGGAAATGAAGGTCCTGGTGGCGAAGTCGAGAAACGGGAGGCGCCGGTTCAACTGCTCGCGGATCGTGTCGCGCGCATGACTGTCCAGGCCATCCCACTTGTTGACCGCGACGATCAGCGCCCGCCCCTTCTCGGTAATGTAACCGGCCAGGCTGGCATCCTGTTCGCTGATCTGGCGCTGCGCATCCAGCACCAGGATGACCACGTGCGCGGCATCGATGGCCTGCAGCGTCTTGATGACGCTGAACTTCTCGACAGTTTCCTGGACGCGCGCACGGCGCCGCACGCCGGCCGTGTCGATCAGGGTGTAGTCCACATCGTCACGCCGCAGCGGGATGAATATGCTGTCCCGCGTCGTGCCTGGCATGTCGAACACCAGCACGCGCTCTTCGCCCAGCATGCGGTTGATGAGGGTTGACTTGCCGGCATTCGGGCGTCCGACCACGGCAACGCGGATACTGCCATCCCCGGCCTCCGCCGGGCCGGCTTCCGCGTCGGCTGGCGGCAGCCGCGTCATCGCCAGCTCCATGAGCGCGCCGACACCACGCCCGTGGCTGGCGGCAATCGGCACCGGGTCGCCCAGGCCGAGCGTGTAAAAGTCCGCCAGCGCGGTTGTTTCATCGATGCCGTCGGTCTTGTTCGCGACGAGGATGCAGGGCTTTCCGGTGCGTCGCAGTGCGACGGCCACCGTCTCGTCCAGCGCGGTCAGGCCGTCACGTGCATCGACCATGAAGAACACCAGGTCCGCCTCGGTCACGGCCTGCCAGGCCTGGCGGGCCATCATCCCTTCCAGGTCACCGTTCTCACCGGTCAGGCCGCCGGTGTCGATGGCGATATAAGGGCGTTCGCCGAGCCGGCCGTCACCGTACTGGCGATCGCGCGTCAGACCGGGAAAGTCGGCAACCAGGGCATCCCGGGTGCCGGTGATGCGGTTGAACAGGGTCGACTTGCCGACGTTCGGACGACCCACGAGTGCAATGACCGGTAACATGGCGACGGGTAAGGAATCGTGTTGACTGGAAAAGCTGCGCTGCCGGCGCGCGCGCCGGCGGCCGGCTATTTATCTTTAAGGGTATAGGCAATCAGCTTGCCGGAATTACCGAACACATACAGCGTGTCCTTGATCGCCAGCGGCCTGGCGCGGATACCCGCGCCGTCCGCCTCGATACGCGCGGCGATGTGTCCGTCATGGCGCGACAGCAGGTGCACGTAGCCCTGCGCGTCGGCTACGACGACATAATCGCCGAACGGTTGCGGGGCGGTCAGGCCACGCCACGCCAGGCTGTCGTTCTTCCATGCCGAGGCCCCCGTGTTGCGTGACAGCGCCCACACCTGGCTCTTGTCATCGGTGACGTAGACCTGCGAGAAATCCACGCCCAGCCCCGCACTGGAAGACATATCACGTTCCCAGCCGACGTTGCCGCTGCGCAGCTCGAGCATGGCAATACGGCCCTGGTAGGTGGTGACGAACACGGCACCGCCGACGATCACCGGATTGCCGTCGATATCGACGATGCGCTCGAGCTCGGAGCGTCCCTGCGGGACGGCAATGCTCTTCTCCCAGACCGGGAATCCCTTCTCAGCGCTGAACGCAACCAGTTTGCCGTTGGAGAAACCGGCCACCACCAGCCCCAGCGATACTGCGGGGGTGCTGGTGCCACGCAGGGTAAGTACCGGCACCGTCCGGTCGTTGATCCATATCTGGCTGCCACCGGCGCCGTCCAGTGCGGCGATACTCCCATCGGCGGTTTGCACGATGACCTTGTCGAGGTCGATCCTGGGCACCGACAGCACCTCGCTGCTGACCTCGACCCGCCAGCGCACGGTGCCGTCCCCGGCATCCAGCGCTATCACTTCCGCATCGCTGCTGCCGACCACCACCATACCCTCGCCGACACCCGGACCGGCCGCGAGCGCGGTACGCGTCTCGGTCGACCACAAGCGCTTGCCGCTGGCTGCATCGAGCGCCACGACCCGGCCCTTGCGGTCGGCGACGTACAGCCGTTCGCCGGCAACAGCCGGCTGCAGGTTGATGAACTGTTCGTCGTGACCGACGCCGACATCCACGCTCCAGCGTTTGTCGAATTGTACCGATGCCTCAATGTCGGTCAGCGGTGTCGGCGGTTCGGCGTTGTCATCACCGCCGAGGATGCCGTCGAACCATGACGACATCGTCGAACAGCCGGACAACAGGCTGCCGAGCAGGAACAGCAGCAGGATCTGTCTCACTGCCCGGCCTCCGTCCCGTCACCCGCGAGCAAGCGGGCATTGTCATACTTGAGCTGCAGGAGGTGACTGCCAGGATAGTCTGCGGCGGCAATCGACAGCGCCTTGCCGTAAGCCGTGGCGGCCTGTTCCTGCTGCCCGCGCGCACTGTAGATATCGCCCTTGAGTTCGACAAACATCACTTCCGTATCGGCTTCGGGACCCGCCGCGAGCAGCACAGCCTCGGCGCCGTCGATATCCTGCAGTGCCAGCATGACGCGCGCCAGCCGCAGGCGTGCGATGAGGCGCGTGTAATCCGCGTCCGCATTGTCGACCACCCACTGCAGCTGCGTCTGCGCGGCTTCCAGCTCGCCATCCTCGACCCTCAGCCGGGCGATGGCGAGCGCCGCCATCGCGGCGTACGGCGTGCCGCTGTAATCGGAGATCAGCATCCCGGCGCGTTCTGTCGTCGCCATGCGGTCACCCTGCTGCAGCGCCCCGACCATCGAGGTATAGATGTCGGATGCCTGCTGGGCGATGTTCTCGCGCCAGGCAAACCAGGCCTTGGCGCCGAACAGGACAGCGATGCCGAGAATCACCCCGGTAATGATCGAGCTGCCATTTGCCTTCCACCATTTCTTGATCGTCTCGAGCTGCTGATCTTCTGTTACATGCGTTTCCATCAAGGACTCCCGTCTCTGTCGATTACTCCGGCTGCCTGGTTGCCGGCGCTATTTTGAGCATTTCGCGCAAGCGCTCCTTCAGTTGCTGTTGCGGCACCGCAAACTGCTCGGTCGTATCCCGCAGCGGCTTGATGACGACGGTCTGCTGCGCAGCCTCCTCGTCGCCGATCACCAGTGCGTACGCCGCCCCGCTGCGGTCCGCACGCTTGAACTGGCTTTTGAAACTGCCGCCGCCGCAATTGGTTTCAACGCGCAGGCGCGGCTCCGCGGTACGCAGTTCCTCGGCGTACACCATGCCCCGTTGCATGCCTTGCTCGCCGCTCAGCACCAGGTAAAAATGCAGGTCGGCCTGCGGCTGCCGTGCTTTGCCCGCCAGCAGCAGCGCATGCAGGCGCTCCAGCCCTATGGCGAAACCGAATGCCGGGGTCGGCCGGCCACCGAGGTACTCGACCAGGCCATCGTAGCGTCCACCGGCGCAGATCGTACCCTGC
>JBATJF010000288.1:0-6598 GCA_049668345.1 Gammaproteobacteria bacterium | reverse complement strand
CACATGATGTTCATGAAGGTCGCGCCGGTCTCGCTGGCGACCATTGGCAGGTGCGGCCAGTTGATCGCGATGCGGAAACGGGCGAACAGTGCATAGGCGGTACCGTCGGAGACGACGATTTCATACGGCAGGTGCGCGGTGTGGCGCGGTGTGCTCTTGTCGATGCGGCTCATGACGAAATTGTCACCGCTGCAGTCGTCCGCGTCCTTGCCCTTCAGGGCGACACCGAACACGGTCTCGTCCTTGCCCGGGATGTCGATGCGGTAAACCTTGGCTGTTGCGCCCTTGCCGGCAGCCAGGGCATCTTCCACCGCCTTCACGGCCTCGGCCTGGCTGTCATACTCGGCCAGCGTGCTGGGGTCGTCGAAGTACTCCATCATCACGGTGTAGTGATACTTGCGCAGGTCGGAAGCAGTCAGGTTTTTCTCGGAACCGAAGTCCTTCTCCGCACCCAGTACACCCTCCACCTGGGCACGGATGTCGGAAAGGTCACTGGCCATGCGGTAGGCGGCTGCCATGTAGACCGGGTTGGTGTAGGCGACCTCGGTGCTGTCGCCGTTCTTGGTCACCGAGACGCGTATCATCGCACCGTAGGCACCGAACTCCGACTTGGCGGCATGGTTCTTGAGCGCATCGTTGGTGACAATGATGATGTCGGCATCCGCGTAGGGTGAATATTCACCAACCACCTGGAAACCGGCGCCGGTCAGCTTGGACTTGACCTCGGAGGCGACTGATGCGACGTCACCACTCGAAGCTCCGGCCAGCACAAACGGTTGCAAGTAATCTTCAGCCAGGGCAGTGCCTGCTGTCATTATGAATGCGAATCCTGCAAAAAGAGTTTTTCTTAGCAAGCCAGTCATTACCAATTCCTCCAGAACGCTTTTGTTTATAAAGTTCGTAGTTGTTTACCGTTACAACGAGGCTATGAGATATTGCCTCAGGTTACTTCTATAACTGTACCCCCGTGAACGAGTTGTGAAGTATAGGGGAATGTTTGTTACAGTGCGAGCGCCAATTATTCAACACAAGCACGTTAATATGACCACCGCCATCGTAATAAGTTTGTTATCTCTCACGATGTTTTTTTCACACTAAGCCATTGAATATTATTTATGATCTGGAAACCGCATGTCACGGTGGCTGCTGTGCTCGAACAGGACGGGCGTTTCCTGCTGGTCCAGGAACGCGTGTCCGGCAAGACCGTCTACAACCAGCCGGCGGGTCACCTGGAAGACAACGAGAGCCTGATCGATGCCGTGATTCGCGAGACCCGCGAGGAGAGCGGCTGGCAATTCGAGCCGGAGCGGATAACCGGGATCTACCGCTGGCGCCAGCAGTCGCAGCAGCAGACCTATCTCAGGGTCGCGTTTGCCGGCCGCGGGCTCGCGCATGATCCGGCCTGTACGCTGGATGACGGCATCGAAGGCACGGTCTGGCTGACGGTCGAGGAAATCCGCCGTCAGGCCGACCGCTTGCGCAGCCCGCTCGTGATGCGCTCCATCGATGACTATCTGGCCGGTGCCGACTTTCCGCTGGCGCTGCTCGCCGACATCGGCTAGCGCCCGGAAACCGGCCAGGTGCCAGCATTCATCGCAAATTGCTTACCTGCGTGTTCAGGCCTGCCACCATGCAATGGACAACCGTAAAGCCCGTACCCGTCGGGAATAAACCGGCCAGCAGCACGGGGCATTCCGAGGCATGAGCAGGGTCATCGTGGGTCTGTCGGGCGGTGTCGATTCTGCCGTGGCGGCGAAACTGCTGCTGGATGCCGGTCATGACGTGAGTGCCGTGTTCATGAAGAACTGGGACGATGACGACGATGCCGCATTCTGTCCCGCGGCACAGGATCTCGCCGACGCCCGTGACATCGCGGCGCGCCTGGGCATCGAGCTGCGGACGGTCAGCTTCTCCGCTGAATACTGGAACCGGGTGTTCGCGTTTTTCCTGGAGGAATGCGCGGCGGGACGTACACCCAGCCCGGACATCATCTGCAACAGGGAGATCAAGTTCCGCGCCTTCCTCGACCATGCACTGCAACTCGGCGCGGATTGCATCGCTACCGGGCACTATGCGCGTATCGAGAAGCAGCCGGTGGTGCGTCTGCTCAAGGGCGTGGATGTACGCAAGGACCAGACCTACTTCCTGCACACCCTCGACCGGGAGCAACTGGCGGGCAGCCTGTTTCCGCTGGGCGGACTGCACAAGCAGGAGGTGCGGAACATGGCCCGGGCGGCGGGTTTCGCGAATCATGCCAAGAAGGACAGCACCGGTATCTGTTTCATCGGTGAACGGCGCTTCGATGAGTTCCTGGCCCGCTACCTGGCCGCCAATCCGGGCGAAATCAGGACCCTGGATGGACAGACCGTCGGCAGGCACCAGGGATTGATGTTCTACACCATCGGGCAGCGCCAGGGCCTCGGCATCGGCGGGTTGAAGCAATCCACCGGCGAACCGTGGTACGTGGCCGGCAAGGATATAGCCGCCAACATCCTGTATGTCGTGCAGGGTACCAACCACCCCGCCCTGTTCAGGCCCGGCCTGCTGGCGAGCCAGGTGCACTGGATTGCCGGCACCTCGCCCGGTACCGACTTCGAGTGCACGGCACGCATCCGGCACCAGCAACCGGTACAGGCCTGCACCGTACACGGTGACGGCGACGGGGGCACTCGGGTAGAGTTCGCAGAACCGCAGCGCGCCATTGCGCCGGGCCAGTCCGTGGTGTTCTATTCCGGAGATGAATGCCTCGGCGGCGCCATCATCGAGCAGGCACTGGACAACATATGAGCACCGGGGACAACCGTACGACACGCGCCCGCACCATCGCGCTGGCCGGCCTGTTCCAGGCCGCCACCCTGGTGCGGCAAACCGGCCTGGGCAAGATGCGCGACGAAGCCGCGACCCGCGCGAGTATCGGCAGTATTCTGAAAACCGACGCCACCTCCGTCGAAGACGTGTACGGCGGCATCGCCCCCCTGCGCACCGGCCTGGAAACACTGTCCAGCCAACTGGGCAGCGACAGCGGGTTGCGTGACATGGAACTGACCGGCTATGCCATTACATTGCTGCACCTGGAAAGAAAACTGGCACGCGACAAGCCGCGGCTGGAACGCATCACCAGCACCATCCGGCAGCTCGCGACGCAGTCGCAGGACACGGACCTGCGCGACCCCGACCTCATCGCGGAACTGGCCGAGCTTTACAGCCAGACCATCAGCACGCTGACGCCGCGCATCATGGTACACGGCGATCCAGGGGTGCTGTCCGGCACCGCCACGCGCAACATGATCCGCACCCTGCTGCTGGCCGGTATTCGCGCCGCGGTGTTGTGGCGCCAGTGCGGTGGCAACCGCCTGCGGCTGATTTTCGGACGCAGGGGCATGCTGGAGTCCTGCGCCGGGTTGCTGCGCGAGGCACGCCTGCACGGGGTGCTGTAAGCTCTCCATGCGCAGATTCTGTGTATAATTGCCGCCGTAATCAGATTGCCCGGCCCGTTTGCAGGAGATTCCATGAATAACAGCTTCGATACCCGTGACACGCTCGTGGTCGGGGACCATTCCTATGAAATTTTCAGCCTGCGCAAGCTGACCGGCACCGACGATGTGACGCACCTGCCCTGCTCGCTGAAAATCCTGCTGGAGAACCTGCTGCGCTTCGAGGATGACCGCACCGTGACACGCAGCGATATCGAGGCCCTGATCAACTGGGATCCGCAGGCGGAACCGGATACCGAGATCGCGTTCCGGCCGGCGCGCGTGCTGATGCAGGATTTCACCGGCGTGCCGGCAGTGGTCGATCTGGCGGCCATGCGCGATGCGATGACGGCACTGGGCGGCGACCCGGACCGCATCAACCCGCTGCAACCTGCCGAGCTGGTCATCGACCATTCGGTGCAGGTGGACAGCTTCGGCTCCGGCAAGGCCATCGACCTCAACAGCGAGCTTGAATACCGCCGCAACCAGGAACGCTACAGTTTTCTCAAGTGGGGACAGAAGGCCTTTTCCAACTTCAAGGTCGTGCCGCCCGATACCGGCATCGTGCACCAGGTCAATCTTGAATACCTGGCGAGAGCCGTTTTCGAAAACACACAGGGCGCCACGACCCAGGCCTACCCGGACACACTGGTCGGCACCGATTCGCACACCACCATGATCAACGGCCTCGGCGTGCTGGGCTGGGGCGTGGGGGGTATCGAGGCGGAAGCGGCCATGCTCGGGCAGCCGATTTCCATGCTCATTCCGCAGGTGGTGGGTTTCCGCCTGTACGGCAGCCTGCCCGAGGGCGCGACGGCGACCGACCTGGTGCTGACCGTGGTCGAGATCCTGCGCAAGGAAGGCGTGGTCGGCAAGTTCGTGGAATTTTTCGGTGACGGCCTCGACCACCTGTCACTGGCCGATCGCGCGACCATCGCCAACATGGCGCCGGAATACGGCGCGACCTGCGGGCTGTTCCCGGTTGACGCCGAGACCCTCGCCTACCTGCGCCTGACCGGCCGCAGCGAGCAGCAGATTGCACTGGTCGAGGCCTACGCGCGCGAACAGGGCATGTTCCGCGAGCCGGGCGCACCGGATGCCACCTACACCCGATCCGTCGAGCTGGATCTGGCCAGCGTGGTGCCGAGCCTGGCCGGTCCGAAGCGGCCGCAGGACCGTGTGCCGCTGTATGACGCCAGGCCGCGCTTCCTCGAGGCCCTGGCGGCGCTCAAGGCGGAACGCAACCTGAACAGCAGCGCGGTCACCACCACCCTCGACGGCCAGGAGGTCGAGCTGGACGACGGTGCCGTGGTCATCGCGGCCATCACTTCCTGCACCAACACGTCGAACCCGTCGGTCATGATCGCGGCCGGCCTGGTGGCGCAGAAGGCCATGCAGCATGGCCTCGGCGTCAAGCCCTGGGTGAAGACCTCGCTGGCGCCCGGCTCGCGCGTGGTCACCGCCTACCTGGAACAGGCCGGCCTGATGCAGGCATTGCAGTCGCTGGGCTTCCACACCGTCGGTTACGGGTGCACCACCTGCATCGGCAACTCGGGCCCGCTGCCGGAGCCGGTATCGAAGGCGATTCACGACGGTAACCTGTCGGTGTGCGCGGTACTGTCCGGCAACCGCAATTTCGAGGGACGCGTGCATGCCGAAGTCCGCATGAATTACCTGGCCTCGCCGCCGCTGGTGGTCGCCTATGCCCTGGCCGGACGCATGGATATCGACCTGAAAGCCGAACCGCTCGGTACCGGCATTAATGGCGAATCGGTCTACCTCAGGGACGTGTGGCCCACGCAACAGGAAATCCAGGCGGTCGTCGCGCAGAGCGTCAACCAGGAGGAATTCCGCGCGACCTACGCGGAGGTGTTCAACGGCGAGACACGCTGGAACGTCCTGAAGTCACCCGAATCAAAACAGTATGCCTGGGATGACACATCGACCTATATCCGCAAGCCACCCTACTTCGACGGCATGACAAAACAGCCCGGCGAACCCGGCGATATTCGTGCGGCACGCGTGCTGGCACTGCTCGGCGATTCGGTAACGACCGACCACATATCGCCGGCCGGCGCCATCAAGCCGGACAGCCCCGCAGGCCAGTACCTCGAATCGCTGGGCGTTGTGCCGGGCGACTTCAATTCGCTCGGCTCAAGGCGCGGCAACCACGAGGTCATGATGCGCGGCACCTTCGCCAACATCCGCCTGCGCAACCGCCTGGCACCCGGCACGGAAGGCGGCGTCACCCTGCACCTGCCCGACGGCAAGCAGATGAGCATTTTCGATGCCTCCGCCCGGTACCGCAGCGACGGCGTGCCGCTGATCGTCCTGGCCGGCAAGGAATACGGCTCGGGTTCCTCGCGTGACTGGGCCGCCAAGGGTCCGCGGCTGCTCGGCGTGCGGGCGGTGATCGCGGAGAGCTACGAGCGTATTCATCGCTCCAATCTGGTGGGCATGGGCATACTGCCGCTGCAGTTCTGGGCGGGCGACAGCGCCGACAGCCTGGGTCTGACCGGCCACGAAGTCTTCGACATCGACGGCCTGCAGGGTGGTCTGCGACCGGCAACCCGTGTCACCGCGACGGCACCGGATGGCAAACAGACGGTATTCGAGGCGCAGGTACGCATCGATACCCCGCAGGAATACGAGTACTTTTGCCACGGTGGCATCCTGCATTACGTACTGCGGCAACTGGCCGCCTGAGCGGCGCCCCCGGGAGGTTTCACATGGACTTGTCCCAGCTCAATGCCATCTCGCCGGTCGATGGCCGTTACGGCAGCAAGACGGCGGCATTGCGGCCGATTTTCAGCGAATTCGGCCTGATCCGTCACCGTGTGATCGTAGAGGTGCGCTGGCTGCAGGCGCTGGCGGGTAACGCCGCGATCACAGAGGTGCCGGTACTGACCAGCCATGCTGACCGCGTCCTGAACGACATCATCGAGAATTTCGGCGAGCAGGATGCACAACGCGTCAAGAACATCGAACGCACCACCAATCACGACGTCAAGGCGGTCGAGTATTTTCTCAAGGAAAAAACCGCCGGCAACAACGAGCTGGAAGCAGTCAGCGAATTCTTCCATTTCGCCTGCACTTCCGAAGACATCAACAACCTTGCCTACGCG
>JBATJF010000287.1:0-3398 GCA_049668345.1 Gammaproteobacteria bacterium | reverse complement strand
AGCCCGCCGAGGCTGCCGTGGAAACTCACCACCCCGGCGAGATCCTCGCCCTGGCGCGCCATCTCCAGTACGACGCTGCCGCCGAAGCAGTAGCCGATGGCGGCATTCTTTTTCGGGTCCACGGTGGGCTGTTCATCGAGAAAATGGCGGGCCGCATCGAAGCGTGCCTTCATCAGCGGCAGGTCCTTGCGCACGGCACCGGAAAACTTGCCGGCGTCCTCGGGATGGTCAGCGGTCTTGCCTTCACCGTACATGTCGACCGCCAGCGCGGTATAACCCAGGGCAGCAAGCATCTCGGCACGCCGGCGTGCGTAGGCATTGTGCCCCCACCACTCGTGCACGACCAGCACCCCCGGACGCTCGCCCTGCACGGCATCATCCCAGGCCAGATAGCCCTTCATCACGGCATCGCCCGACTGGTAGGAGACTTCCTGGCCAATGACGGCCGCCTGGGCCGGCAGGCACGCCAGCAACAACAGGACTGAGGATACGAATCGCAGCATGGTTCCTCCGTGGGAAAAAGTGATTTCAGGAACGGTAACCCGAAATATAGCTAAAAATATGTCCTGGCGCCTTTATGAATCCGGCAATCTGATAAATAATCGGTATCCGCACCTAATTTTACTGCTTTTCGTCGCACTGGAGTGAGCCATGAAATTTCCTGCAAGCCTGTTTCTGATTTCCCTGCTGGCCACCGGTTGCGCCAATTTCCCGGCCGGCACTGCCACCGAAGACCAGCCGGCCAGTACCGCGCAAGAGCGCACAGTGCAAACGCAACGACGTGAGGTGCGCGAGCGCAGGGTGCATTTCGGCAACTGGCGCGTGGACTGCATCTACGAGGAGGTCAACTTCTCGACCCAATGCACGGCTGAAACCTACGGCAAGATTACCGAGTCCTACGGCGACGAGATCTATCACCCGACACCGGTGCTCTGGATCTCCTGGTTGAAGGGTGAACCGAGGCCCACCCGTTCCGTGTGTATATTCGGACATGACTATCCCGTGAAAGGCGTCAGCCTGCAGGTCGACAGCAACCCGCCCATTCAGCTCGGCGCACAAAACGCTACCGGTTGCGTGATCGCCGACAACAACCTGCTGCAACAGATACGCACGGGACGCGCACTGAACGTGACCTTTCTGCGCTGGCCCTGGGGACAGACCAGGGCTACATTCAGCCTGAACAGGTCCAGCCGGGCCCTGGATGAACTGACGCGGCTGGTTGCCGCACAATAAACCCGGCACTCCCGGCACAGCAACCTGGAACGGGATAACGTGCACAGCCAGTCTGTCAAGCGATGAAACGCGACTGGCCCGCTATTTATCCGCTGTTGCTCCCCGCCGGGCTGGCTGCAACGCGGCAGCCTCACGCTGCTGTACCCTGAGCGGCTGGCTGCGCTTGCCGCGAACCGACCGGCTGCCGGCGGCTGCCGTTCACGGACTGAAACCGTCCCGGTTTGATGCGCGTCAAGGATATCAGGGAGCGGTTGGCGGTAGGGTCGTATCGTCCCAGTCACTACTGCCCGGCCCCGACGCGGCGTCGAGCCTGGAGAACATCATGAACAAACCTGACAAATCGACAACCACCCTGACCGCCATGCTGGTCGCACTTGCCGTATACGGCAGCGGCGCCATGCTGCACATGGCCATGGCCGAAGAGACCGGTACTGCCGCAGAGCCAGCGGCGGAAACCCCCGCCGCGGAGTCGTCCGCGACGCAAGAGCCATCGCGCACCCGTCATGTTTACAGCAGGCACACCGAGCAAAACCGGCGTATTGCGCAAATCAGGGAAGCCGCCAGGATCCGGCAGGAGAACATGGAACGCTGGCGGAGCCAGCGCCGCTGGTGGAATAACCCCGGGGCAGAGGAGCGCCGGCAGTGGAACAGGGCGCGCAGCCAGTGGTACCGCGACATGGCCGAGGCGCGCAGCAAGCAGTATGAACAGCAGCGGCCTGACGTCAGCTACCGCTACCGGCGCATCTATCCATAACTGAACAGGGCCGGTACTGCTAGCGACCGGTGCGCCGGGACCTGCGGCCATCGCTGCGCACGCGACAGCCTGCACAGGGACAACAGGTCACTACCGGATGAGTCGCGCGTGCAATGCATTTCCCGAGAAAGAATATCGTGGACTATAAAATCCTGCTGACCGTGTTTACCGCTGTTTTCATCGCTGAGCTTGGCGACAAGACCCAGCTGGCGACCATGCTGTTTGCGGCCGACAGGGAGGTCAGCAAGCTGACGGTGTTTTTCGGGGCCTCGCTGGCCCTGATCGTGGCATCCGGTATCGGGGTGCTTGCCGGTGGGCTGGTGGCCGAACACATCAGCGAAAAAGTCCTGCGCTATGTCGCCGCGGCGGGCTTTATCGGCATCGGTGTCTGGACCCTGCTCAAAGCCTAGCAGCGCGGTGCTGTATCACATGCAGTCACCAACAGCGGGGCCGTCGACGTGACAGCAAGCTACTCACTGATGATCCATGGCGGCGCCCGTACCGCGGAGGAAGCAGATAGCGCACTGGATCGTGCCGCCTGCATGGACAGTATACAAGGCATACTGGCGCAGGGTCGGGAACTCCTGGCCACCGGGGGCTCCGCCCTGCAGGCGGTCGAGCGTTGTGCGAGCCTCCTCGAGGACGATCCGCTGTTCAACGCCGGCCGCGGGTCCGTGCTCAACGAGCACGGCAAGGTCGAAATGGATGCGGCCATCATGGACGGATTCGACCTCAGTGCGGGCGCCGTGGCGGTCATCAGCAACATCGCCAACCCGATCCGACTGGCCCGACTGGTGCAGGCGCATAGCGGGCACGTGTTGCTGGCTGGTGCGGGTGCGCTGCATTTCGCACAACGCCACGGCATGACACTGACACCCGACGAATACTTCATAACCGCCGCGCGCCTGCAACAATACCTGGAAGCGCGCGCGGGCGACGACCGCGATAACGGCGGGCAGACAAACGGCACTATCGGCGCCGTGGCACGTGACAGGTACGGCAACCTGGCGGCCGCCACATCGACCGGCGGCGTCGCCGGAAAGCGCGAGGGACGGGTCGGCGATTCGCCGATCATCGGCGCGGGCGTGTATGCCGACAACGCCAGCTGCGCCGTGTCCACGACCGGACACGGCGAGGATTTCATGCGCACCGTGCTGGCGAAGGCCATCGCCGGCTTTATCGAACTGCAGGGCCACGACGCCGCCCGCGCGGCCAGTGCCGGCATCGACTACCTGGTACGAAAAGTCAGCGGGCGAGGCGGTGTTATCGTCATCGATGCCGCCGGCCGATGTGCCAGCCGTTTCACGCCCGGGCAGATGCTCCATGGCTGGATCGAACGGGGTGGCACGGCGGTTTGCACCTGTGTCGATGAAAAGCACTAACTGCCGTCAGGCTATCCCTGCGCCTGGCA
>JBATJF010000286.1:0-1876 GCA_049668345.1 Gammaproteobacteria bacterium | reverse complement strand
GCCCGGGGGGCGTCATTCCCTGCACCATCAAGTCGGGTGCATCACCACGGTTACCCACGGTCGTCATCCTTTATTCACGGATATCACCGCAGCACGCAGCTCGCATGAAACACCGCTGGTCGAATGAATTCGACCCTACAGGTTTTGTTGTGTAGGGCCGAATTCATTCGGCCAGCAATGCATATCGTCTGAATTGATGTGTTACCCACTCAATCAGGGGAAGATCCGCAAAAAATATGGCCACGGAATCCACGGAAGGACACGGAAAGATCAAATCTAGGCAATTTTCAGCTCTCCTGTCGACTCAACATGTGTATCAAGGCAAGGCAACAACCATGAATTGCGAAAACGCGCAGCGCGCACTTCGTGCAACATTTCCGTCCCGGACATCACATCCGGCGGCTGTGTATTTTATTTTTCCGTGTCATTCCGTGTGCTTCCGTGGCTATTCCTGAATACGCAATCAACCCGACAGAAAGCACTTTATGTCCTGTTCCCGGTGCGTAAAACGCACCCTGCGCCCGGGTTTATTATTTTTCCGTGTCATTCCGTGTGCTTCCGTGGCTATTCTTCGTTCCACGTCTTACGCGGCAACGCTGACACGCCGTCGTGATCTGTTAACATTATCCCCGGTTTACATTGATGACAGGCATGCCCATGATCCCCTGGCAGGAAATCGACAGCGTGTATCTCGACATGGACGGGACACTGCTCGACCTGCATTTCGACAACCATTTCTGGCGCGAGCATGTTCCGCTGCGCTATGCCGAGCGCAACCGGCTCGACCTCGAGTCGGCGAAATCCGAACTGGTCCCGCGATTCCGGCTCAAGGAAGGCACACTGGACTGGTATTGCGTGGAGTACTGGAGCCGCGAGCTGGGCCTGGACATCGTTGCCCTCAAACGCGAGGTGCATCACCTGATCGCGGTGCACGAGCACGTACCCGAGTTTCTACGGCGTGTGCGCGCATCCGGGCGGCGCGTCGTCATGCTGACCAATGCCCATGCCAGGAGCCTGGAGCTCAAGATGGAGGTAACCGGCCTGGCCGGCGCATTCGATGAGCTGGTGTGCTCGCACGACCTCGGCTATCCGAAGGAAGACCCGCGTTTCTGGTCGGCGCTGGAAAGCCGGGAACACCTCGCCAGGGAGTCCGCACTGTTCATCGACGACAGCCTGTCCGTGCTGCGCACGGCACGTGACTACGGCATCGGCCACCTGCTGGCGATCAGCAAGCCCGACAGCCGCTCGCCGGTCCGCGATATCGATGAGTTCGTCTCCATCGAGGGTTTCGACGAGATCATGCCGACGGAGAAGGTGAGACGTGATACGTGAATAAATGGCCACGGAAGCACACGGAAAAATAAAAACGCGGGTGCAGGGTGCGTTTTACGCACCGGAAAAGGTGCACGGAGTGCACCCTACAACTGCTGAAAATGTTTGTATATTTCCGTGTGCTTCCGTGGCTATTGATTTTTACCCTGCCAATCACCCTTCACGCGTCACGCATGCCCCAGCAGACTGTCACGGCTTGACGCGTACTTGTGCCAGGTCTTGAAGCGTTTCCTGACGTATTTCAGCAGGGCGGCATAATCCTCGAAGAACAGCTCGAAGCCGCTCTCCGCCGGCTCGTCGAACTCGCAGTAGTCGTTGGTGTACTCGCGGCAGATCAACGGCCGGTCATCGTAAATACCGCAGCGGCCATCCTTCTGCAGGTGGGTGCAGCTGTTGTTGATCAGCAGGTACCAGCCATCCTCGTCCTTGTAGGCCTGGATGTCCCGGTGCGACAGCTGCCAGAGCATATGATCGAAGTCGTGCATGGAACGCGGCGTCACCAGCTCCTCGGTGATATAGGTACAGCACTTGGAGTTGGTGCAGA
>JBATJF010000285.1:0-1808 GCA_049668345.1 Gammaproteobacteria bacterium | reverse complement strand
GATCCGCAGGCGCCATTGCGGCAGCCGTATGGCAGAATAACACCCTGGCGCAGGGCGGCATCCAGCACGCTTTCGGAGTCATCGACGGTGAATGAGTGGCCGCTTGACTGGATGGTGACACGGTGGGTCATGCGCATTCTGGTTATTGCAAAGGGGCTGGCATTGTCGCTGATTTGATATGGAAGATAAACCGGATAATCCTGTGCTTATCGCGGGTTGCGGCTATGTCGGCCGGCGCGTGGCAAGGCTGCTCGGGAAGCGTGGCCGGGCCGTGACCGGGCTGGTGCGCAGCGCGGCAAGTGCCGGCGATCTGGCCGGCATCGGCATCGAGACGCTGCAGGGCGATCTCGACCTGGACCCGCCGCCATCGCTTGCCGGCTTCCGGGATATCTTCTATTTCGCGCCGCCGCCGGGTGACGGCGACAGGGACACTCGCATGACGCGCGTGCTGGCCGCGCTCGGGGCGCCGCGCCGCATTGTCTACATCAGCACAAGCGCAGTGTACGGCGACTGCAGCGGTGCCTGGATCGACGAGGACCAGCCGGTGAACCCGACCAACGCACGCGGCCGGCGCCGGCTCGATGCGGAGCGGCAGCTGTCGACGTGGGCGCTGGAACATTGCGTACAGTGGATCATCCTGCGTGTGCCGGGCATCTACGGGCCGGGCAAGCTGCCGCTGGCGCGTCTGCGCCAGGGCCTGCCGGTGCTGCGCGAGGAGGAGGCGCCGTACACCAATCGCATCCACGGCGACGACCTCGCTGCCATCTGTGTTGCCGCCATGTATTCGGACAAGGCGGACACCGTCTACAATGTCAGCGACGGTCATCCGGGCAACATGACAGACTACTTCTTCCGCGTCGCCGATGCCGCCGGCCTGCCGCGTCCGCCGGTGGTGGCGCGTGACGAGGCCGACGCCGTGCTGAGCGCGGGCATGCTGTCGTTCCTGAATGATTCGCGGCGCATGCGTAACGACCGTTTGCTGAACGCACTCGGCATCGAGCTGCAATACCCCGACCTGGAGTCGGGGCTGAAGTCCTGTTTCAGAGGCTGAATTCCGCCATCACCGGCGCGTGGTCCGACGGTCGCTCCTGCCGACGCGGTTCCCTGTCGATGCTGCAGGCCGTGCATTTGTCCGCCAGCGCCTGGCTGGCCAGGATCAGGTCGATGCGCAGGCCCATGTTGCGCCGGAACGCCGCGGCGCGGTAATCCCACCAGCTGAAGCTGCCGTCTTCCTGCTCGAAGCGGCGGAACACGTCGCTTAATCCGAGCTCGATGATCTTCTGCAGCGCCTGCCGTTCCGGCGTGCTGCACAGGATGCGTTCGCGCCATGCCTCGGGGTCGTGAACGTCGCGGTCTTCGGGCGCGATGTTGAAGTCACCCAGTGTGACGAATTGCCGGTGCGACTTCAGCTGCTCGCGGATATGGTCCGCCACCTTGCCCAGCCAGTGCAGCTTGTAGTCGTATTTCACGCTGCCGACTTCCTGGCCGTTGACCACGTACAGGTTGAGAACGCGGACACCGCCTATGGTGGCACCGAGGATGCGTCGTTGCGGGTCATCGAGGCCGGGGATGTCGGTGATGACCTCGCTGGCCTCGCTCTTGCTTATGATGGCGACACCGTTGTAGGTCTTCTGTCCCGAGTAGACGACGTGATACCCGGCCTCGCGGATTGCATCAACCGGAAAGTTCTCGTCGGTGAGCTTGGTCTCCTGCAGGCACAGCACATCAGGTTCGGCGGCCGTGAGCCAGTCGAGCATATGCGGCAGGCGCACCTTGAGGGAGTTGACGTTCCAGGTGGCTATTTTCAT
>JBATJF010000284.1:0-9085 GCA_049668345.1 Gammaproteobacteria bacterium | reverse complement strand
CTGAAAATCAGGCACGACGGTGACACCTTGTGGTTTAATCCGGGTCGGGACGCTACGAACACCGGCACCCCGCTGCACCCGATAACAGGATGGAGGAACCGGCCATGCACGTCACGCTCGTTCATGTAACCGTGAAACCCGGGCACATCGACGACTTCATCGAGGCGACGCGCCGCAACCACGAGGCCTCGGTGCAGGAACCGGGCAACCGGCGCTTCGACGTGCTGCAGTCATCCGACGAACCGGCGCAGTTCGTACTCTACGAGGCCTATGCCAGTGCGAAGGACGCACAGGCGCACAAGCAGACGACGCACTATCTTGCCTGGCGGGACGCCGTGGCGGACTGGATGGCGGCACCGCGCCGGGGCGTATCCTACGCCGGCCTGTTCCCCCGGGCCCGGGCGTGAACCCGCCTGGCTTCTCCATCGCGCGCCTGCCGCGCATCGAATTCGGCGCAGGCGTCTTCGCCCGCGTGCCGGACATCGTCGCACGCTACGGCAGCCGCGTGATGCTGGTCACCGGTTCGCATTCCTTCCCGTCCACGCCGCAGTGGGACGAACTCATCGCCACCTTCGAGGCACGCAATTTTACCTGGCACCACGTCAGCATCGACGGCGAACCCTCGCCGCGGCTGATCGATGACGTCGTGTCGGAATACCGCGGCACCGATATCGACGTGGTGCTGGGCGTGGGCGGCGGCAGCGCGCTGGATGCCGCCAAGGCCATCGCCGGCCTGCTGCGCGTGCAGCACAGCGTCATGGACTTCCTCGAGGGGGTCGGGCCGGAACTGCCCTATGGCGGACCGGCTGTGCCGCTGATCGCCGCGCCCACCACCGCGGGCACCGGCAGCGAGGCCACCAAGAATGCCGTGCTGAGCCTGCAGGGTCGGGACGGTTTCAAGAAATCCTTTCGCGACGATCGGCTGGTGGCCGAGTACGCCGTGGTCGATCCCGACCTGCTGGCGAGCTGCCCGCCGCGCGTCGTTGCCGCCAATGGCATGGATGCGCTGACACAGTTGCTGGAATCCTTCGTCTCGTTGCGGGCCAATGCCTTCACCGATGCGCTGGCCACCAGCGGCCTGGAGGCCGTGCGCGACGGCCTGCTGCCCTGGTACGAAAGCGGTGCAGACGACACGCCGGTGGCACGCTCACGTATGGCCTATGCCGCCCTGCTGTCCGGGATCACGCTGGCGCAATGCGGGCTGGGCTCGGTACATGGGCTGGCGTCGCCACTGGGCGCGTTCTACCCGATCCCGCACGGTGTCGTCTGCGGCACGCTGGTCGCAACCTGCACCGCGGTCAACATCGATGCATTGCAGGCACGCGCCCCGGACAGCGTCGCACTCGACAGGTACGCCGAGGCGGCCGGCATCCTTTGCGGCCAGTCCTTCAGCAGCCGTGCGGCCGCCTGGCGGGCGCTGGTCAACCTGCTTGCGGAATGGACTGCACGCCTGGACCTGCCGCGCCTGGGCGATTACGGACTCGCCGAGGACGCCCTCGACCATGTCGTCGCGCATTCGCGCGGCAGCAGCATGAAGACCAATCCCGTGGTGCTGACCGATGTCGAGATCAGGACCTGCCTGCAGGAACGGTTGTGAGCGGGGTGCGTACTGCGTGATGTCGCACCCGGGGCGCTGAACCCTGGTCGAGGTAAATAACGCGGTCTGTTGAAGTATTAATCCACGCGCCGGGCAAACCAGATGATGTAGCGCGCGCCTTTTGATCCGTGCGCGCGCACACGCACCTCGTCCACCTCGAAGCCCACCTTGCGCAGGCGTTGCTGAAAGGCCGGGTCCGGGCCGGCCGACCACACGGCCAGCACACCCTGCGGGCAAAGCGTCGCATAGGCCGCGTTCAGCCCGTCCTCGCCGTAGAGCCAGTCGTTCTCCTTGCGAGTGAGCCCCTCGGGGCCGTTGTCCACGTCCAGCAGGATGGCATCGAAGGCCTGCCGGCCGTCCGCCAGGAGGCGGGCAATATCTCCCGCATGCACGCTAACCCGCGGATCCCGCAGCGGATGTCCGGCGCCCTCCCCCAGCGGCCCGCCGTTCCATTCCACCACGGCCGGCACCAGTTCAGCCACCACTACCTCGGCCTGGTCACCGACGTGGCGCAGCGCCGCGGCCAGGGTAAAGCCCATACCCAGCCCGCCGATGAGCAGGCGCGGTTTCCGGGTGTCCCCGAGCCGGGCGCAGGCCAGTTCGGCCAGCGCATCTTCGGAGCCGTGGGCACGGCTGTTCATCAGCTCGCCACGACCCGCGATCCTGATCGAGAATTCGTCGCCGCGCTGGTACAGGTGCAGCTCTCCGCCATCGCCGGGCACCTGTGCGCTGTCGAGCAGGTTCCAGGGCGTCATCCGCAACCCGCTCCAGGGCGAGCGGCTCGCGGCCGGCCCGGGGCAAGGCATGCGCTATAGCGCAAGGCGCAGCTCCGCTGTCATGTCCGCGAGCGGATCGCCCGACCGGTATTCGTTCATGCGGCCACGCGCCTAGCCAATGCACCCCATCCGATCACGAACGCGGCGGCACCGGATCCTTGCCGGCAGCATCTTCCACGTGCTTTTCGGCCTTTTTCACGCGAATCCTGTTGCCACCGATGTCCTGCGCATTCAGTCCCTTGATGGCCGCCTTCGCCTCGCCCGCACGGGGCATTTCAACGAAGCCGAAGCCCTTGGATTTCCCCGTCGCCTTGTCCATCACCAGCGTGCAGGACTGTACGGCCCCGTACGTCTCGAACAGGGCCAGCAACTCGGCTTCCGTTGTCTCACGGGACAGGTTGCGCACCAGAATTTTCATAATTGCACCGGATATGAGTTCACGCGGGTAAATTTCCCGTCTTTGCATGGGCCTGTCGCCACCCGGAAAACAGGGTGGCCTGCGGCGGCCTGACGTACCAGTCGTAAAGTGTATGCCTGTTTGACCGGCCCCGCTGCATTTTCGTCTGCGACAGGCCCTCCATCTGCAGCAGGACTGTTCTCCCGTTGGCAGAAGATGGCACGTCAATCCCGCAAATGCAGCAACAGCAGCTAGGCCGGCACGCCCGGTTCCAGGCTGTACAAGGCAATGGCATCCAGGAACTCGCTGCCATATTTCTCCAGCTTGTGCTGGCCGACGCCCGTGATGTTCAGCAGCTCCGCAGCTTCCGTCGGTTTCTCGCGCGCCATCTGCACCAGGCTGGCGTCACCGAACACGATATAGGGCGGCACGCCCTGCTCATCGGCCAGGCGCTTGCGCAGTACCCGCAGCTGATCGAACAACAACTCGTCGTAAGGCCCGTGCGCCGCATCCACCCGGGAGCGTTTCTTCTTCGTCCGGGCGCGGATGCGCGGTTTGGCCAGGCGCAGGGTCTGTTCGCCGCGCAACAACGGCCGGGCCGCCTCGGTCAGCTTCAGCACCGAATAGCTGGCGATGTCCTGGACCAGGTAGCCATGATGAATGAGCTGACGGATGATGGAGGTCCATTCCTGCTCGCTGCGGTCACTGCCCAGGCCATAGGTGGACAGCTGGTCATGATGCAGCGAGCGAACACGCTCGTTATCGGCACCCCGCAGCACATCGACCACATGACCGACACCAAACCGCTGGCCGACCCGGTAGACGCAGGACAAGGCCTTTTGCACGTCCAGCGTGGCATCGAACTGTTCCGGCGGGTTCAGGCAGACATCGCAGTTGCCGCAGTCCTGTTCCAGCCGCTCGCCGAAATAATTGAGCAGCACCCGGCGCCGGCAGGTGACGCTTTCCGCCAGTCCCACCATGGCGTTCAGCTTGTGCACCTCGATGCGTTTCTGTTCGGGATTGTCGTTGTTCTCGATCAGGCGCCGCGCCGTCGCCGCATCCTGCGCACCGAACAGCAGCAGAGCCTCGGCCTCCAGTCCATCGCGGCCGGCCCGGCCGGTCTCCTGGTAGTAGCCTTCGATGTGTTTGGGCAGATCGTAGTGGACGACGAAACGCACATTGGGCTTGTCGATGCCCATGCCGAAGGCAACGGTGGCCACCACCACCTGCAGATCGTCGCGCAGGAAATCCTCCTGCACCGCCTGGCGACGGGCGCCGGGCAGTCCGGCATGGTAGGCCTGGGCACGGATACCTTTCGCCTGGAGTTTTTCCGCCACCTCCTCCACCCGCCGGCGACTCAGGGCATAGACGATACCGGCCTGCTCCGCGCGGCCCTCCAGAAACTGCAGCAGCTGATCGAAAGGCTTGTGTTTTTCCAGCACGGTATAGCGGATGTTGGGCCGATCGAAGCCGGTGACGTGACGGCTGGCCTTGCCGAGCCCGAGCACGCGCACGATGTCGTCCCGGGTCTGCGCATCCGCCGTCGCCGTGAGGGCCACCAGCGGGATAGCCGGAAAGAGATTGCGCAGCGCCCCCAGCTGCTGATACTCGGGGCGGAAATCATGCCCCCACTGCGACACGCAGTGGGCCTCGTCGATGGCGAACAGGGCGATGTCGATGTCCGCCAGCCGCTCCAGGAAACCGGCGCTCATCAGCCGCTCCGGACTGACATAGAGCAGATCCAGCTCGCGCGCATGCAGCCGGGCCAGCACCTGGCGCGCCTGCTCCGGTCCCAGTGCGGAGTTGTAGAAGGCCGCCGCCACGCCGTTGGCCTGCAGGGCGTCGACCTGGTCCTTCATCAGCGAGATCAGGGGCGACACGACCAGCGCCACCCCCGGTCGATGCAGCGCGGGTATCTGGAAGCACAGCGACTTGCCACCGCCGGTCGGCATCAGCACGAAGGCGTCCTGACCGGCGATCACATCCTCGATTATGGCCTGCTGGTGGGGACGGAAGGCGGAATAGCCGAACACACGCCGCAGGGTGTCGTGGATAGCCGCGGCGGCGGTGTTTTGCGGGACAGTCATCGTGCCCATTGTACCCGATGGGCCAGGGCTGGACTGGATGACTGGTCGGTTGACGAATCAGCCATGAGTGTCTCCGCTCCTCAGCCCATGGCGGGAATTGATGTAAGCAGTTGAATTCAGGCTGGCTGCCGGCGGGCTCGAAGCACCGGCCCGGCACTGCCGGGTTTCATCTGTCTGTTTTTATTAGACAATTGAGGGGCGCCATTGCCTGCATTGCAGGACATCACACAACGGCTTCGCCCCGGGAGCCATAACGTCCCGAGTCATAACGTATTAATCCCTTTCCACAGGGTGGCGGAATCGCCTCGAACGGCACACCTCGATACCTCGATTCGACCTTGTGCTTTACTGCCAGTTGCAGCGTTTGCAACACATGCACAGCCAGTTCCGCGGCAAAGTTGCATCCGCAAAGCCCATTTGTAAGCATGGCACTGTCTACGAGAGCGGGTGCAGTCCATACTCTCGACTCCTGCGTCCGTGGAGACGGTGTAAGCGGATGCCCTGCTAAAGGATCCGCCGGTTGCGGGGACAGAAAGTTCGCGCTTGCGCCGGGGCCGGGACGTGGCGGCGCGGAAATGGAAACGGCGATCTGCCGGAAAATTACCAGCATCGTCCGGCTGCACCCAACGGTGAAGCTGTCTCAGTGGCCAGCAGGCAACACGGACACAATCCTGACGATGTATTTGCTTGCCGGAAATGCCGGATTGCACGCTCAGCCGGGACGGCATGGAAGCCGGCCCAGGCGAAAGGCGGCGCGGCGTTACGAAACAGGCAGCAGCGGCCTGGCAGGAGAACGGGGGTATGTTGCCCGCGCCGCGGCGTCCGCCATGTCATCCGGGGTGGGTATGCACTGATGCCTGGCCTGTGAAGGTGTCGAAAGACGGACGCGTGCCGGTCATGGCATCGTGGTGGCAGATAGTGTTCAGTGTTGATGAGCGTTCATGGAAATTCCCGGTGCACAGAGATACAGCTTGCAGGACATGCCCGAAAAATCAGGCTTAAAGGTTTCATGATGAACTGGATCGACTGGATCCGTAGCCGCCTGCGTGGACGACCGGATAGCGAGCACGAGCAGGCGCTGATCCGCGTGTTTATTATGAGCCTGATCTTTATCTATTTTTCGACCACAGAACTGGATCAGGTCACCCTGCTTGCCGGCAGCTATCTGGCGATATCAACCGTTATATTCACATGGATCCTGATTTCGCCGGCAAAGAATGTGACCCGGCGGGTGCTGGGCATGATCGGCGATATGGGAGGGGCCTCCTTCGGTCTGGCCCTGGCGGGCGAGGGAGGCACCCCGCTGATCGCACTTTATCTCTGGGTTGTCGTTGGAAACGGGTTCCGCTACGGCGTTAGGTATCTTGTGCTATGCACGTTATTTGCCGCTACAGGACTAACTGCTGTCCTGGTGTTTTCTCCCTTCTGGTCAGGGCACTTCTGGTTTGGATTCGGATTGCTGATCGCCCTGGCGCTGGTACCGTTGTACATGGCCGCATTGATTCGGAAACTGCATAAGGCAATCAATGTCGCGGAGGAAGCCAGTCAGGCCAAATCGCGGTTTCTGGCCAAGATGAGTCATGAACTGCGTACGCCCCTCAACGGCATTATTGGCATGAGCGATCTGCTCACTACCACATCGCTGGACAGGGAACAGCATGAATATGTCGGCGCCATTCAGACATCGGGGCATCTCCTGCTGGCATTGATCGAGGATATTCTCGATATTTCAAAAATCGAAGCCGGCAAGCTTGTCACGGAAAAAGAGCCGTTTGACTTGCACGCGTTAGTGAACAACACCGTCAAGACATTTGCTTCCCAGGCCCGGAAAAAGGGTCTTTATCTGAATTGCCACATCGATCCTGCGACACCCTTCCGCTTGCAGGGCGACGAATTGCATTTGCGTCAGATTTTGATGAACCTGCTCAGTAATGCCATCAAGTTTACCGGGCAGGGCGGTGTCAATATCATGGTTCACAGCCTTGCAAAGGCACCGGATGAACGTGAGTGGATCCGTTTCCAGGTGACGGATACCGGCATCGGCCTTTCAGAAGAGGCCCAGCAGCAGATCTTCGGGAGTTTTGTCCAGGCCGATGCCTCGGTTACCCGCAAGTATGGCGGCACAGGCCTGGGAACAGCGATTTCCAGGGAATTGGCTACGCTGATGGGGGGCCGCATCGGCCTTGAAAGCGAGGAAGGCAAGGGAACGACGTTCTGGTTTGAACTGCCCTTTGAACGCCAGCCCGGTGTCAGCAAAGAGGATCTTGCCCCTTCCTCTTTTTCCGATATGCGCGTGCTTGTGTTGCTGGGCGACGCTGTTGTCGCGGCGGTGGGGAAATCCCTGGAAAGATGGGGGGTGGAATTCGAGGCTGTGACGGGAACGGCGCAGCTGTTTTCCCGGCTCGTCGCCGCCAGTGAACGCTCCAGGCCTTTCAGCACCGTGATTGTCGAGAAAGCGTTATTGAGCATGGATCCCGCCCAGCTTGCAGACTCCATCAAACAGGAGACTACGCTTGCCGATGTGTCGTTGATTCTCGTCGAGTCGAGGCTTGATCCGGAGGATATGAAATCCCTGATCATGACGGGTTACTCTGCGGTACTGTATACGCCGGTCAATGAGTCGCTGCTGTTTAATGCGGTTCATGAGGCTTGCGCCGAACATCAGCGCGCGCCGGGCGTGGCCTCGATGGCGGACTACTTCAGGAAAAGAGATGCAGCCCGGGGTTCGCGCGTACTTGTCGCGGAAGATAACGAGGTGAACCAGACCGTGCTCAGGGCCATTCTGGAGCATGCCGGGCATCAGGTGCATATAGCCGGTGATGGCGAAGAGGCGCTGGATATACTGACCGAAAGGGACAGGGATTTTGATATTGTGATTCTGGACATGAACATGCCGAAAATCTCCGGCCTGGATGTGCTGAAGGCCTATCACTTCATGGACACCGGAATGACTATGCCCGTGGTCATGCTCTCGGCGAATGCCCTGCCGGAAACAATCGAGGAATGCCGACAGGCCGGGGCCGATGATTATCTGACGAAGCCGGTTGATGCAAGGAGCCTGATCGAGGCCATCGACAGGCTCTCCAGGCCGGCGCAAGTGCATGACAGTGGCATGGCTGATATCCAGCCTTTCCCGGCCGCAAAGGCAGCCGCCAGGCCGGCATGGCGTTATATTGATCCGGAATCGCTCGACAGGCTGAAGAAGCTCTCGCCCCAGCCTGGTTTTATTCAGCGGGTGCTCAGGCAGTTCATGGGTGACGGGGAAAAGCTCCTTGACGCACTGCAGGATGTCTCATCTGCCAATGACCAGGAGGCCTTCCTGAAGATTGTGCATGAATTCAAGGGAAGCGCGGCGACAGCGGGCGCAAGTTCGATCGCACAGATGTGTGTCGATGCGGAGAGCAAACAGCGTCAGGAACTGGACCCCACCAGCATGGCCGACTATGTTGCCCGGCTGTCAGCGATGTTTCATAGCAGCTGCAAGGAACTGGAAGCATACCTGCAGCAAACCCGGCAGTAATCGTATCCGCTGTTTTGCAGTATCTCCTGGCGGGTGACAACAAGGCAGGCTTGCTGTTTGGACAGTTGCATGCCGCCCCCGCGGGGCTGTAATTCAGCTGTCCTGCCGAATTACGGGTTGCTGCCCTGACCACCGGACCGGAATACCGCCGCGTCTGCCATGGCCCGGGATCCTCTCATGTGTGTGATGTATGTAATGTGCGGCGGGAAACCCGCCCGACTTCCCACGTGTGCTCCTTGTTTTGAGGCTCTTCCCCAAATCGTGTGGGTAAATTTCCGTTGCAGGGCCGAATTGTTTCGACCATTCACGAAGCAGCAGTTGGCCGAATGAATTCGGCCCTACGGGAGAACAGGAGGTCTCCCTGTCCTGTGACGCATTGACCAGGGGGCATCATTCCCTGCACCATCAAGCCTGGTGCATCACCACGGTTACCCGCGGTCGTTATCCTTTATTCACGGATATAACCGCAGCACACCTGCTCGCATGAAACACCGCTGGTCGAATGAATTCGACCCTACAGGGCACGACTAAACACCGCTGGTCGAATGAATTCGACCCTACAGTAGGGCCGAATTCATTCGGCCAGGAACCTTGCCATCAGAAGCAAAGCGTCTCGTCTGGATTGATATGTTACCCACTCAATCAGGGGAAGATCCTGTTTTGATATCACATGTACCATGCAAAAGGGCAGGACAGCTGGACGCACAT
>JBATJF010000283.1:0-4815 GCA_049668345.1 Gammaproteobacteria bacterium | reverse complement strand
GCAAGCGGTCCTTCCACGTTGGGCAGGACACCCTGGTCCAGGTAGATCCTGCCTGCCGCATCAGTGACCGTGAGCGGGCCGGCCCGGTAGCTGATGACGGTGTCCGGCGCATGCACGCCGTACCAGTCGAGCAGGGCGGGCGAGGAGACCTTGATGGAATCCAGGCCGAGTTCCCCGGAGTGATTGAGCAGCAGCCCGGTTGCGGCAAGCACGACAACGAACAGAGCGGCGGCCAGTCCGATATAGCGGTGCCAGATATACAGCGACCGCAGCAGCTTCACGCGCGGTTTAGTGCGCGGCTGGCGGGTCATGCCGGGTAGCTGTCTGGCTGTGCAGGTAGAGTGCGAGGCGAGCGAGTTTTTCCAGGGCGCGTACCGAGAGCGTTGCACCTGAAATGCCGTCGATGGGTTTGTCGAGTGCATGGTCATCGGTCAGGCCGATACCCCGGAACTGGTCGGTGAAAAACGGGTAACGCACCTCCCAGCCGCGGCTCTCGCGGAAGGCAAGGACCCTTGCCAGCTCGATGCCCTGCGTATTGACGACCAGTCCGACGGTGATGGGCTTTTCCTTGCCGATTTCCTCGAGTATCCAGGCGCTGCGCGCGTCCTTGAGCCAGTAGCGGATGCGCAGTCCGGGGTAGGGGTGGCCGAGGATGTCCGTGCTGGTCGTGCGAATGCCGTCCCGGAGCCAGAGTACGCCGGCCGGTGGCGGGTCGCCGGCAAAGACTTCCTGCAGGAAGTCCTGCTGGGACTGGTAAACGTCACCGGCCAGCAGACCGGCCGGTGACAGGAATAGCAGAATCGCGAATAGTCTGAACATGGCGGACGCAAGGATAGCAGATGCTGTACATCGGACATTGGCTTGCCGGGTATCAGAACTGGTAGCCGATACCGAGGTCGAAGGCATCGAAATCACGGCCGGCCTCCGCAGCCAGGTCATGGTCGCGGCTGCGGTAGTCCGCCTTGATCACCACGTCTTCATGCGGCCAGTAGTTGACGCCGACTTCCCACTGATTGAAACGATCCTGGCTGCGGGCGGCCTCGATGTCCTCGTAGCGGGTATACAGCCCGACATCGTTGCGTACCCTGAAGCTGGGTTCGATGTACCAGCCGGTCTGCCTGTCGGCGTCCGCGGCCGCTACCGCCGTACCGTCGAAGTCCCACTGCGCATACAGTGCGCGCAGACCGAACGGTCCCTTCGTGTAGACGAGGTGGGTCTCGAGCAACAGGCCGGAGTCCAGGCCGTCACCGCTGACCTGCGAGGCATCGGTCTGGTAGTTCGCGCTGGCGGCGAGCTCCAGGCCCGGGATGCCGGTATAGCGCAGGCGGCCGCTCCAGGCAAGATCCTCGGCGCTGGCCTCGCTGGTTTTTTGCCGGCCGCTGCGCACGCGGAACGCACTGCTTCCGCTGGTTGGCATCTTCAGGCCCTCGTGGACGGCCAGATCCCAGCTGATGCCATTCGCATGCCGGCCGCTGAGGCCGGCGCCGCCGGCCCACCAGGTGGCGGGGATGATGATGCTCTCGACGTCGTTGCGTTCCACGCCGTAGAAGGTGTTGGGCTCGTGGGTTTCGTTGAGGATGCCGACCGGCAGCAGGAACACGCCGCCGCGGGCCTGCAGCATGTCATCCATTAGGTCGAACTCCACGTAGGCCTGCTCCAGTTCGACTTCGCCGGGTGCCGTACTGCCATCACAGATTACCTCGCCGCCGGTGAAACCACCTGCGGGCGCTGTGGCAGAGCAGGCCGTGTCCTTGGTCAGCGCGTGCTCCAGCTCGAACTCGGAGAAAAAGCGGATATCGTCCGTGAATTCATGGCCGAAGAACAGGACAAAACGATGGAAGTCGATTTCCTTCTCGTCTCTTGCCGGATCACTGGCATCGATGTTGTTGTAGTGCAGCTCGCCGTAACCGCCGATCTGGGTGCGGTCGGCCCAGTTGCCTCCGGCGCCAGTGCCGCTTTCCACGGCCACCACCGCGGCCTCGGCCTTTTCGTCGGCCGCCGTCGCCTTCTGCTCCGTGCTCTGTTGCTGACGCTTCAGTGCCTCGATTTCCTGCTGCTGGTTCTGGATGATTTCCCACATTTCCTCGGCAGTCGGCATGGGCGAATCGGCATGGCCGGCCGCAGGCAGGCCGAATGCGGTGATGAGCAGGGCAAGGGGCAGGGCGGGGTACTTCATGTCGGCGAGACTCCTGTTTTGAATGGAAACCGGAGTTCATTCTACATAATGCAAGTCTAAATGCAAATCAGTATCATTCATGTTTATTAACTGTTGCCGCCCGTTTCTGGTCGACCCCGGGGGTGTTTAACTAACTGTAAAAAAATGGATATTCAGGGAGGGCGCAGGACGGTTACCTCCCATCAGGGGACTGGAATACATCAAGGCCAGCCTATATATTGATTCCAGTGCAGTCCCTTTCTGACGACTTACGGAGTTTGCAATGGCAATTACAGCGACAGGCTACAGTATGGAATTATCGACATCCGACCTGGCCCTGACCGCAGCGGCACGCGAGAAGATGCTGGAACTGTTCAGCCAGGTGGAAGAGGAGGATCTCAAGGCCATCCGGGTGTTCGTGTCCGGTGGTGGCTGCGGCGGCATGGGCTATGGCATGACGTTCACCGATGCCCGTTCCGAGTACGACAGTGTGCGCAAGGAGGAGGGTTTCGAGGTCTATGTTGACGCCGTGGCCCTGAATTTCCTGCGTGGCGTGGAAATCGATTATGTGGAGCGCCCGACCGGCGCCAGTTTCGTATTCAACAATGCCTTCGCAGTTACCGGCGGCTCGGGGACCTGTGGTGCCTGCGGTTCAGCCGGCGGCGGCTGCGCCTGATACACCGCGTTGCCCGAGGCAATCCGTCGCAGCCGGTCCCCGGCGTCACACCCTTTCCGTTACGCCAGGGACCACGCAGCGCCGGGTAATGGTTGCGGACAACACCGTGGCCGTCTGGATGACATTCTTGCGTCAGCCTCGAATTGCATTTTTCCTGGCAGCCCGTCATACCTCCTGACGGCAGCCGGCGTGCCGGTATCTCGCGCCCGGACCTGTCAGGTGCCCATCGTTTGAAAGCGCAACCGCGTCTGCTGCTGATCGCGCCTCCCAACAGTTACCGCACCGCTGCCTATCTTGCCGCTGCGCGGCGGCGTCACATCGATGTGCTGGTTGCCTCCGAGGGCAGGCACTCCCTGGTCAGCGAGATTGCCGGTGGCCTGCATGTCGATCTGGCCGATCCCGGGGCGGTGGAAGCCCTGCTGGAGGCGAACCGTGAGCGGCCGTTCAGCGGTGTGGTTGCCACCGATGATGCCACCGTGGAACTCGCCAGCCGTGTCGCCATACAACTCGGACTGCCGCACAATCCGCCGGCTGCGGCGCGGCGCACCCGGCGCAAGGACCTGTCGCGACAGGCGCTGGCGGAGGCCGGTGCGGGCGTGCCCGATTTCCGGGTTATCGATCTCGGTCAGCCGCTGGCGGCGCAACTGGAGTCGCTGCCGTATCCGTGCGTCATCAAGCCGCTGACGCTGTCCGGCAGTCGCGGCGTCATGCGCGTCGATACCCTGGCCGGGGCCCTGTCCGCCTGCGCACGCATCCAGGCGATCCTGGCGCAGGAAACGCAGCATGACCGGTTTGCCGCCGGGCACCTGCTGCAGGAAACCTTCGTGTCCGGGCCGGAAGTGGCGCTGGAAGGGCTGCTCATGCGCGGCGCCCTGCAGGTGCTGGCGATTTTCGACAAGCCGGATCCGCTCGAAGGGCCGTTCTTCGAAGAGACCTACTACATCATGCCGTCACGGCATGCGCCTGACGTGCAGCGGCAAATCACTGACTGCGTACAGGCTGCCTGCCGCGCGCTCGGCCTGCGCGAAGGCCCGGTGCATGCCGAGTTGCGAATCGCTGCCCGGGGTTGCGTCATCATGGAAGTGGCCGGGCGTACCATCGGTGGCGAGTGCGCGCGCCTGTTGCGTGCGGCGACCGGTCACGGCCTCGAGGAACTGGTGATCGCACATGCAAGCGGAGAGCCGGTCGGGTTCGAACGGCCGCTGGATGCCGCGGGCGTGCTGATGATCCCCATACCGCGCGCCGGTATCCTGCGCCGCATCGAGGGTATCAGCGCGGCGCGCGCGGTGCCGTATATCGAGGATATCTCGATCACGATCAGGGAAGGATATGAACTCGTGCCGTTGCCGGAGGGGGCGAGCTATCTCGGCTTCATGTTTGCGCGGGCGCCGACTCCCGCACAGGCCGAGGCCGCGCTGCGCGCGGCCTTCGCGGAACTGGATATCGTGGTGGCCCCGTTGCTGCGCATGCGGGACGGGCGTGCCGGTGCCTGATTATTTCTTGGCGCCGGGTGGTTGAAATCCCTGCGGTGTGCCGCCCATCTCGCCTTCACCGAACAGGAAGCCGAGCATGTGCTGCTCGATCACCTCTATGCTGCCGGGATCGGCGGTATTCAGTCCGTTCTCGTTGATGATCATGGTGAGACGCTCGAGCCACTGCTTCCAGCCCTCCGCGGAAACATTTTCATAGATACGCTCACCCAGCGAGCCAGGATGCGGAATGTGGTCCAGCCCCTCGGCTTCACGCTTGAGTACGACACAGTTGACGATACGGCTCATGAATCATTTCCTCAGGGTTGTACTTTGCCTCTATTGTAACCGGTGCACCGGGGATTGTCGTCGTGGAGTCCCTGCAATCAGAAAGGTTTCACGACGGCGAGCAATACGATGGCGATCAGCAGCAGCGCGGGAATTTCATTGATCCAGCGATAGAAAACGTGACTGTGCTGTGCGGTGCCGGCGCGGAACTCGCGCATGATTTTCAG
>JBATJF010000282.1:0-7436 GCA_049668345.1 Gammaproteobacteria bacterium | reverse complement strand
TTGACCATACCGTTATGGAAGTACGGCGCCGTCAGCTCGATATTGCGCAGCGTCGGCACCTTCCACATATCGCGATCCGCTTCCTTGCCGGTATGCGCAAAGCGGCCACCGTCTGCGGTGAAGCTGTACTTCTTCACAAAGTCGTTGTCAGTGAAGGTCGGGAATTTCATGAAGAAGCCGGTGCCCGGCGCCATGGCCGGCCCGTTGAATGCGGCGCCGGAATGGCAGGCGGTGCAGCCCGAGCTGTCGAACGCCTGCATGCCGCGCACCTGCTGTTCCGTCATGGCCTGCTTGTCGCCCTTGACGTAACGGTCGTAGGCGCTGTCCGGCGTGATCAGGGTACGCTCGTAGGCCGCGACCGCCTTTGCCGCATTGTCCACCGTCATCGGGTCCTTGCTGCCCGGGAAGGCCTTTTCGAAATACGCACGGTAACCGGGGATATCACGCACCCGGCTCATCGCCTCTTCCACGTCGCTCATGCCCATTTCGATAGGGTTGGCCACCGGCCCCTTGGCCTGGTCCTCCAGCGTGGCGGCGCGGCCATCCCAGAACTGGGACGAACCGAAGGCGGAGTTCCACACCGTCGGTGCGCTGCGTCCGCCGGTCTTGCCGTGCACACCCATCGACACGGCACGGTTGTCTTCACCACCCAGCATCACGTTGTGACAGGAATTGCACGACACCGTCCCGGTCGAGGAAAAGCGCGGATCGAGGAAAAGCATGCGACCCAGTTCGACCTTTTCGGGTGTCGTAGGATTATCTGCCGGCGCGGGGGCCTGTGCCGGCAGTGCCTGCCAGTCCGCCGCCAGTGCCAGCGTTGAAGAAATGCCAAGAATTGCAACCAGGATCCCTCGCCGGTACCACTGCATAACGTACTCCGGAATATCAGAATGAATTGATCAAACAACACCAGGCGGCAGATTCTAGCGGAAACGGCAGGGCATCGACAGGGTGCGCGGGACAATCGCCGAAACCGGGCCGCCTGCGGCCGCACCACGGATGCGGCTTTCCGGTACATTCCGTGTACTTGCGAAGCCGGCCCAAGGGGCCAGGGGCGCCGCGTGCGACATCGTGTCGCAATCGCCGGCACCCGTCTCCGGAGCGCGGATTGCTTGACCAGACAGTGCGCGGGCGCTGCCAGCAGGGTAACGTAACCGCCACGCCGCGCGGGCCTTCGGACGTTTCGCTACAGGAGCTAGTTGCCGGCGCGAACCAGTCCACCCAGGCCACCCTGCTCCAGCACGCTGTTATACATTTCGCGAATGGCGCGGGGTTCCTCGAGCGCCAGCGCCTGCTCCAGCAGCTCGACAGCCTCGCTCTGAGTGAAACTGCGGATCACCCACTTCACGCGCTGCAGGTTGCTGGCGCTCATACTGAGGCTGTTGACCTTCAGTCCAAGCAGGGCCAGCGCCGCGGCCGGATCGCCCGCCATCTCGCCGCACACGCTCACCGGCTTGCCCAGCCGGTGGGCATCGGTCACCACCTGCTGGATGGCGCGAAGCACGGCCGGATGCAGGGACTGGTAAAGACCTGCCACGCGCGAGTTGTTGCGATCGACCGCCAGCAGATACTGGGTCAGGTCATTGGTGCCGATCGAGAAAAAATCCACCCGCTGCGCCATCGCTGCCACCTGGTAGACCGCCGACGGCACCTCGACCATGATGCCGATGGGTGGCCGCACCACCGGCATGCCGTCCTCTAGCAGTTCACCGTGCGCCTGGTTGATCAGCGTCAGCGCGATATCGACCTCGCTGACCGACGACACCATCGGCAGCATAATGGTCAGGTTATTGAGATGAATACTGGCCCGCATCATGGCGCGGATCTGGGTGAGAAAGATTTCAGGATGATCGAGGGAGATGCGGATGCCGCGCCAGCCCAGGAACGGGTTGTCCTCGTGCACCGGGAAATACGGCAGCATCTTGTCGCCGCCGACATCGAGCGTGCGCAGGGTCACCGGCCGCGGTGCGAACGCCTCCAGCGCCGTGCGGTAGATGCGCAGCTGCTCGTCCTCCGAGGGGAAGCGGTCCTGCATCAGGAACGGCACCTCGGTGCGGTACAAACCGACCCCGTCACCGTCACCGTGCACCTCCTGCCCGAGACCCGAGACCAGGCCGATATTCAGGTACAGCGGCACGGCTATATTATCGGGCGTGACCGAGGGCTGGCCGGCGACCTTCTTCAGCGTTTCGGTGAGCTCCGTCTCCTGCGACTGCAGCAGCAGGAACTCCTCGCGTACCAGCGGGGTGGGATTGATGAACACGTCGCCGCGGTAACCGTCGGCGATGATGGTCTGGCCTTCCAGGCGCCCGACCGGCATGTCCCCGACGCCCATCACGGCCGGGATACTGAGTGCCTGCGCCAGGATCGCCACGTGCGAGGAACTGGAGCCGCTGGCACAGACGATACCGGCCAGGTTTTCCAGCGGGATCTCCGCCAGCTGACCGGCACTGATATCCTCACCGACCAGCACCGTGCGCGGATAGATCTCGATACCCGCCGGCGGGCCGCTCTGCATGTGGGTCAGGATGCGGCGACCCAGATCGCGGATATCGCTCGCACGTTCGCGCAGATAGCTGTCCTCCATGGATTCGAACACGCTGACATGCTGCGACACCGTCTCGCGCAGGGCACCGGGCGCCCAGTTGCCCGCACGGATGCGTTCGATGGTTTCAGCCACCAGGCTGTCGCCACCCAGCATCAGCAGCAGCGCGTCGAACAGTGCCAGTTCTTCAGGTGGCAGAACGGCTGACATGCGGTTGGCATAGGCACGCAGGTCATCACGGACGGCGTCGACAGCCGACTGGAAGTTGGCCACCTCCACATCCGGGTCCGCCGCCACACGATCCGGTATGGCGTCCAGGTTGGCCGGGGGATAGACCACCATGGCCTGGCCGATGGCGACACCGGGCGATCCCGGCAGGCCGCGCAAGGCGGCCGAAACCTTCTTGGAGCGCACCAGTGCACTGGTGATCTCGCCGCTGGCGCCGGCATGGGTGATGGCGCCGGCCAGTTGCGCCGCCAGCGTCACCAGGAAGGCCTCCTCCTCGTCTTCGAAGCGGCGTACCTTGCGCTGGCGCACGACCAGCACGCCGAGCACCTTGCCATGCTGGATGATGGGCACGCCGAGAAATCCGTGGTAGGGATCCTCGCCGGTCTCGGCGACGAACATGTAGCGCGGGTGACTGGGCGCATCCTCGATGTTCACCGGCTCCTCGCGCTCGCACACCATGCCGACCAGGCCCTCGCCGTAACGCAGGCGCACCTTGCCCACGGCGTTCTGCCGCAGGCCCTCGGTCGCACGCAGCACGAACTCGCGACGCTCGGGATCGCGCAGGTACACCGAGGCAACGTCTACATTCACCGAGGCACGCACCCTTTGCACAATGATCTTCAGCGCCTGCTCAAGATCGGGTGCGGTGTTGACCTCCTGGATAATGCGTCTGAGCGTTTCCAGCATGGGTGGGGGTCCGGTATGCATGGGGGGTCAGGTTGCTGCCGTACAGGAAAGCCTGTACATGAACGGCGCGGGTGGCGTCACTGGCTGATATCGAAGTTCGATGGGGAGTGCGGCATGCCATCGGGGAACAGCAGCGGCGCCAGTTCGTTCAGCGCCTGCCGGTAGACCTTGCGCTTGAAGGCAACGACCTCTTCGAGCGGCTGCCAGTAGTCGACCCAGCGCCAGCGATCGAACTCCGGCCGCGCGCACCGGTCCAGGCAGACGGCACGGTCCGCGCACAGTTTGCGCAACAGGAACCAGACCTGTTTCTGCCCGATGCACAGCGGCCGGCTGGAGTGGCGGATGTACTGGCGCGGCAGACGGTAGCGCAGCCAGCCGCGCGTAGCGCCGATGACCTCTACGTCGTCCGGCTGCAACCCGATCTCCTCGCCCAGCTCGCGGTACATGGCCTCGGCCGGCGTCTCGTCCGAACGCATCCCGCCCTGCGGGAATTGCCAGGCGTCCTGCCCCGCGCGACGCGCCCACAGCAGCCGCCCGTCGCCGTTGCACAGGATTATACCCACATTCGGTCTGAAACCATCTGGATCAATCACTTATTGAACCTTGCTCGAAAGCATGAATGGCAATGATTCTCCCATAGGCGGCTTTTTCTGGCAAATGGCGGCAGCGGCAACACGCATGAAAGCAACACCCGTTCGTGTATCCTTGGCGGCCTTCGGCTACGGGAGCGGGTACGGTGGGCATTGCATTGTTCGATCTCGACAACACGCTGATCGCGGGTGACAGCGATTACCTGTGGGGTTGTTTCCTGGTCGAGCAGGGCATCGTGGACGGCCCGCGCTACGAACAGGCAAACCGGCGCTTCTATGACCAGTACAAGGTCGGTGAACTGGACATCCACGAGTTCCTGGCCTTCCAGCTGCGGCCGCTTGCCGAGCATGACCTGCCGCTGCTGCAGCGCTGGCGCGCGCAGTATATCGAGGAAATGATCGTACCCATCCTGTTGCCGAAGGCCCGGCAATTGATCGAGCGTCACCGCGAGCAGGGTGACACCCTGGTGGTGATCACCGCCACCAACAGTTTCATCACCCGCCCCATTGTCGACCTGTACGGTATCGAGCACCTGCTCGCTACCGAGCCCGAGCGGGTTGCCGGCCGCTACACCGGCGGCGTCGCCGGCATCCCCTGCTTTCAGGAAGGCAAAGTCAGGGTGCTGGAAGGCTGGCTCGCCGGCAGGCAGCAGTCTCTCGAGGACAGCTGTTTCTACAGCGACTCGCACAATGACCTGCCGCTGCTCTCCCGCGTGACCATGCCGACCGCGGTGGATCCGGACGAAATACTGGAGGCGCACGCGCGGCAGCAGAACTGGCCGGTGATCAGCCTGCGATGACGATCCTTACGTCACCGGGCAGCGGGACGTCGGCGGGATGCTGCGCCTGATGCACGGACCGCGGCTGCTGATCCTGCTCCTGCTGCTGGTCGCGTGCAGCGCGATAATCAGCCTGTTGACCGGCAGTGTCGGGAGTGACTGGCACGACCTGCTGGCCGCGCTGGCCGGAGACTACGATAACACCATGACCGCGGTGATCCTGGAACTGCGCTGGCCCCGTACCGCGGCCGCTTTCACCACCGGCGCCTTGCTGGCCAGTGCCGGTGCGCTGATGCAGGTGCTGCTGCGCAACCCGCTGGCCGATCCCTACGTGCTCGGGGTGTCGGGCGGCGCGGCAACCGGCGCACTGCTCGCCATGCTGTTCGGCATGGGCACGCTGTGGCTGCACGGCGCGGCATTCGGCGGCGCGCTGCTGTCCATGCTGCTGGTGTTCGTGCTGGCGCATGGCAGTGGCAGCTGGAGCAGCCAGCGCCTGCTGCTCACCGGTGTCGTGGTGGCTGCCGGCTGGGGCGCGGTGATCGGCTTCCTGCTGGCGGTGAGTCCCGACCAGGGCCTGCGCAGCATGCTGTTCTGGCTGATGGGTGACCTGTCGTTCGCCGCCATGCCCTATACCGGCGCCGGCGTGCTGCTGTGCGGACTGGTGCTGGGCATCGCGCTCGGACGCCCGCTCAACATCCTCACCCACGGTGAACGCACCGCAGCCGCGCTGGGCGTCACGGTGCCGGCGCTGCGGCGCCTCATCTATCTGCTGGCCTCGCTGCTGACCGCCACCGCCGTAACCCTGGCCGGCAACATCGGTTTCGTCGGCCTGATTGTGCCGCATATACTGCGCCTGCTCGGGCTGCGCGATCACCGCATCCTGCTGCCGGCGGCTGCATTGCTGGGCGGCTGTCTGCTGATCGTTGCCGACACGCTGGCGCGCAGCCTGCTCGCGCCGCGCCAGCTGCCGGTCGGCATCCTCACCGCGCTGATCGGCGTGCCGCTGTTCCTGGTCCTGCTGCGGCGTGGCCGGGACCAGGACACCGCACTGGCCTGACCTGGCATGGCATTGCTGCAGACAGACGACCTGGATGTCTCCATCGCCGGCCTGCCGGTGTGCCGCAGACTCGGCCTGACCATCGAGCCTGGCGAATGCTGGTGCATCCTCGGCCGCAACGGTGCCGGCAAGACCACACTGCTGCACACGCTGGCCGGCCTGCACGCACCGGACAGCGGCACTATCGCATTGCAGGGCAAGTCACTCGCAACCATGCCGCGCAAGACCATTGCCCGTCACATCGGCGTGCTGTTCCAGGATCACCACGACGCCTTCCCGGCCACGGTGCTGGAAACGGTGCTGACCGGCCGACACCCGTGGCTGGGAGCCCTGCAATGGGAGACGGCAGCCGACTACACCGTGGCGCGCGAGGCACTGGTCGCCGTCGACCTGGCGGCGCTGGAGTCACGCAACGTCGGCACCCTGTCCGGCGGCGAGCGCCGCCGCCTCGGCATCGCCACGCTGCTGACCCAGCAAGCACAACTGCTGCTGCTGGACGAACCGGCCAATCATCTCGACATCCACCAGCAGGTGCGTATGCTCGACCTGCTCCGGCAGCAGTCTGTGCACGGCGATCGCGCCCTGTGCATCGTGATGCACGATCTCAATCTTGCCACGCGCTTCTGCAACCGTTTCCTGCTGCTGTTCGGTGACGGCACCTTCCTGCAGGGCGACCGGGATGCCGTGATGACGGAGACCAGCCTGGAACGGCTCTACCGCCATCCGCTGCGCCGTATCGATGCGGCCGGCGGACCGGTGTGGATACCGGCATGAGGGGGGATCGCCTTGACACCCTCACGCCCCCGGACGTACAGTCCGCGGTGCATTGTTGCAGGTGTTCCGCGAACGTTCGTTCACGGGATGAAACGGGAAGCCGGTGCGTCATCTACATGACCAGTCCGGCGCTGCCCCCGCAACGGTAAGCGAGTCAAGGCGAATCGAAACACCACTGCGCACGCGCGGGAAGGTGGTTCGCCGGGGAAACCCGCTCGCAAGCCCGGAGACCGGCCTGCAACCAACTTGTTCGTGTCGCGGAGGGCGATACCGGCAGACCGATACCCCGGCCTGTTGCGTTTCTCCATGACACCCGACTGCGCGGGTGGGCGCACTGGAGAAACCATGAATCCCCCTTTTCGCATCCTCACCGGGCTGCTGGCCGGTTGCATGTTCAGCGTCATCCCGGCATCTCTTGTTGCGGAGCAATCACCCATCGTGGTGACCGCGACCCGACTGCCGACACCACGTGACGAAGTGGGCAGCAGCGTCACCGTTATCACCGCTGCAGACATCGAACACCGGCAATACCGCTCGGTCACGGATGCCCTCAGGTCAGTACCCGGTCTCAGCGTCATTCCATCCGGTGGTGGCATCGGCAAGCTCACCGTGGTATTCAGCCGCGGCACCGAAAGCAATCACACCCTGTTCCTGATCGATGGCATCGAACTGAACGACCCGGCCGGCACCGATGGCGCGGTGGACCTGTCCAGCATCTACATCGACGACGTGGACCGCATCGAGATCCTCAACGGCCCGCAGGGCACCCTGTACGG
>JBATJF010000281.1:0-3125 GCA_049668345.1 Gammaproteobacteria bacterium | reverse complement strand
GGTCGATGATCCGCGCATAGGCCCTGCCCAGCGCCTTCAGTTCCTCCAGCTCCAGCATCGAGGCCGGCTGCCGTGATGCCTTGATGGCACGCTGGATCTTCTGCATGCGCTTGATGATGCGTTCGAGTTCCTGTGCGGGCGTACCCGCAGCCGTTTCGATCTTCATATCATCACCTCCCTGGGTTGGCGGGCTGAGTCCTGCGCACCGAGGGCGGTCACGTTCAGGCCGGAGCCCGTCCCGGATTGACAGCGCATGCGTATTCTAGCGCAGGCCGCCGCACGATGTTCCAGCTGTACTGGACATATTTCGGCACTTGATCCTGTCTGGCATGCACTGTTTAATGCTGGACTTCAACGCAAACAAGAGAGGAACAACAATGGCGTACAAAATCGAGGAAATCGAAGGTATCGGGCCTGCTTTCGCAGCGAAACTCCAGCCGGCCGGCATCAAGACGACCGATGACCTGCTGAAGCTGTGCTGTGATGCCAAGGGTCGCAAGGTCACCGCGGAAAAGTCCGGCCTGACTGAACCCCAGCTGCTCAAGTGGGCCAACATGGCCGACCTGATGCGTATCTCAGGCGTCGGCGCGGAATTCTCGGAACTGCTCGAGGCCGCCGGCGTCGACACCGTGAAGGAGCTGCGCACACGCCGCGCCGACAACCTGGCCGCCAAAATGGCCGAGGTCAATGCCCGCAGGAAGCTGACGCGCGCCGTGCCTTCCGCCAAGGTCGTGACCGGCTGGATCGAGCAGGCCAAGAGCCTGCAGCCGCTGATCGCTCACTGATCACGCGGAGTCGGACGGGGTCGAGTCCGGCCCCGTGCCGGCGCTTTCCGCACCGTTTCGATCGGGGGTCCCGCGCCGTGGCAGGATCAGCCTGCGCATGCGGCGACGGCCAAGCATGTCCGACACGCTGCCGTAAATCACGGCAAGCAGCGCACCACCCAGCAGCGACAGAATGAGGTAGTGGGCATTCCAGAGATAGACGAATGCCATATCCGGGTAACCGGCGCGGAGCATGTCGAAGCCATGCTGAAAATCCGCCACCAGGCTGTCGCCGGACTCCGGAAACCTGAACTGCTTCGGGCCCGGCTTGTCCAGCCAGAACCACGCCAGCCAGCCGACGATGAACACCAGAAAACTGCCACGTAACATGTGCTGGACACCAAAAAAAGCGGCCAGACCGGGTGAGCCTGGCCGCCCGTTTCAGACAGCGTTGCGCCGCTGCTTACTGACACATGGTACCGCTGGCCTTGTCCATGGCGCCGGTGGCTGCATCGGCCGCGGCCTCATCAGCCTCGGTAGCCGTCGCATCGGCAACACCCTGGGCTGCGTCATGGATTTTCTCCTTGGCGGTGTCAACCACGTCGGAGGTCATGTCGCTGACACCCTCGGCCATGTCGCCGGCGGTTTCGGTCACGGCTTCGCCAGCATCGGAAGCCATTTCACCGGCATCCTTGGCCATTTCGCTGGCGGATTCCTTGGCCTTGTCCATCATGCCCGGCTCGGCACTGCCGGTGGCGGGCTCGTTCTTGTCGCCACAACCGGCGAGGATCAGTGCCAGGCAGGCGGCGGTAATAAGTTTGCTGTTCATATCTTTACTCCTGGGTAACTGCATGGGTTAAACAAAACTCGTGAAAAATGCTCAGTCAATCTGTGACGTGCAGAACTTGCAGCGCTTGGCCGCAATCGGTATCTCGGAAAGGCATTGCGGGCACGCCTTGGTGTCCGGTGCCTTGGCTGGTTCTTCCGTCTTCAGTTTGTTCATTGCCTTGATGACCATGAAAATGGCAAAGGCGACAATCAGGAAATCCAGCACGGTATTGATGAACACACCGTAGTTAATCGTTGCTGCACCGGCTTCCTGGGCGGCGGCCAGCGACGCATAGGATTCGGTTCCGAGGTTGATAAACAGGTTGCTGAAGTCCACGCCGCCCATGAGCTTGCCGAGTGGTGGCATCAGTACATCACTGACGAAGGAACTAACGATCTTGCCGAACGCCGCACCGATAACGATACCGACGGCCATATCGACGACATTGCCGCGCATGGCAAATTTTTTGAATTCTTCCAGCATGTACGTCTCCCGGTTAACTAAAAAATGACATCCTGATTACAGCGCGCATATTATATAAGGCGACAGGCAGAAGTTTAGATTTTTTCTCTATCTTTTTTGTAACGCATTACAAGCAGTTGGAAACGCATGTCGTCAATCGGCTACAAACACGGCCGGACATTTCCTGCCACTGCCCCGTTTGCCCGGATACGTGGCAGGTACGCACAAAGCCGAACATCAGCAGCTCACTGAGGTCGCATCCGCATGGATATTACTCATACCATCGCACTCACCATGGGCGTCGCCTGGGCCAGCGGCATCAACCTGTATGCAGCGATCCTGGTGCTGGGCTACCTCGGCACGACGGGCAATATCGACCTGCCGCCCGGGCTGGAAATACTCACCGACCCGATGGTGATGCTGGCGGCCGGCGCCATGTACTGCGTGGAGTTCTTCGCTGACAAGATCCCCGGCGTGGATACCGGCTGGGACGGCCTGTCCACGTTTATCCGCATCCCGGCCGGCGCCATCCTCGCGGCCGGCGCGATTGGCGAGGTCGGCCAGGCCGCGCACCTGGCGGCCGCTATCGCGGGTGGTACCCTGGCAGCCGGCACTCACGCCACCAAGACCGGCTCGCGGGTGCTGATCAACACCTCGCCGGAGCCGTTCTCCAACTGGTTTGCCTCCGTAGGCGAGGACGTGGCCGTGGTCGCGGGCCTGTGGACGGCGTTACACCATCCGGCGCTGTTCATCGTCCTGCTGGTACTGTTCATCCTGCTGATGATCTGGCTGTTGCCGAAACTGTGGCGTGGCATCAGGAAGGTATTTGGCTGGCTTGGCAAACTGTTCGGGTCGGGCGGACAAAACACAGCGCCGGCACGCGGTGTGCCCGACAGGGATGAGAAACAGCAGCCATGAAGAACTCGCTGCTCACACTGCTTGCGATCGCCCTGCCCGTCACCCTGGGCTGGCTCCTGTTCGCACCTGACGTGCTCCGGACCAGCCCGGACATCAGCCTGCTCGACCTTGACGGCAACGAGCTGCGCCTGGCGGATTACCGCGGCAGACCG
>JBATJF010000280.1:0-3299 GCA_049668345.1 Gammaproteobacteria bacterium | reverse complement strand
GCCTGCATGCCCGGGCCGCCGACCACGCCGCGCACGACGGGGAGCGCGGCCTGCTCGCGCGCGATGTCATCGGTGCCTTGCGCGCCGTGATCGCTGCTTGCCAGAAATGAACATCGAGGTCGAGGACGCCGCTGCCATGGCGGCGCTCGGGGTGCGCCTGGCCAGCGTGCTGGGCAGCGGCATCGTGTTTCTCGAGGGCGACCTGGGCGCAGGGAAAACCACGCTGGCGCGCGGCATCCTGCACGGACTGGGCCACACGGGCAGCGTGCGCAGTCCGACCTATACGCTGGTCGAGCCCTATCCGGTCACTCAGGGCATGGTGTACCACCTGGACCTGTACCGGCTGGCCGATCCCGAGGAGCTGGAGTGGCTCGGTCTGCGCGACATGCTGGATCCCGGAACGCTGCTGCTGATCGAGTGGCCGGAGCGCGGGGCCGGCAGCCTGCCGGCCCCGGACCTGGTCATCAGGATCGCCCCTGCCAACGGGGGGCGAAGCGTCGATCTGGTGTCTGCAAGTGCCCGTGGACGGCATATGTTGGATTTGTTCGAGTCGTTGTGATTGAGTTCCTTAGCTACGTGACCTCTTCTTGACGCACAGGTTTGAACGCTATCTTGAGGAGAATAAACAATATTTGTTGCAATTCCCCGTCGTTTATGGCTAGAATCCCCCAAAATGGTCAGGGTATAGGGGGCGCGAGAACCGTGCGAAAACTGCTCACAGGATTGTGTTTTCTGCTTGCAGGACAAGGAGTTGCGTTCGCTGACGCAGACTTTTTGAGCGTGCGCCTGTGGGCGGCCCCCGACCATACCCGGGTAGTCTTCGACACCAGCGGCCCGGTCACCCACAAGCTGTTCACCCTGCAGAATCCGCACCGGCTGGTGGTGGATGTCCCGGCGGCACAGGCACCGGTGGCCCTGCAGGGCTCCAGCGGGGTCGTCAAGACCATCCGCGCGGCAAAAAACAAACCGGACACCCTGCGGATCGTGCTCGACCTCACGCAGGCGGCCAGGCCGCGCAGCTTTGCCCTGACACCGAATGGCCAGTACGGCCACCGCCTGGTCATCGACCTGTATGCGGATGACCCGGCCGCGACAACGACCCGTGCTGCCAAGGCGCCCGTGAAGCGGGAAGCGAAGCAGGCGGTGATCACGCCGCCTGATACGGCGCGTGACCTGGTGATCGCGATCGACGCCGGCCACGGCGGCGACGACCCGGGTGCGGTCGGCCGGCGCAAGACACGTGAAAAGGACGTGGTGCTGGCCATCGCCAAGCGGCTGGCCCGTCTGGTGGAGAAGGAGCCGGGCATGCGGCCGGTGCTGATTCGCGAGGGCGACTACTACGTCGGCCTGCGCCAGCGCATCGAAAAGGCACGCCAGCACAAGGCCGACCTGTTCATCTCGATCCATGCCGACGGCTTCAAGGATCACCGTGCCTCCGGGTCCTCGGTCTACGTGCTGTCGACTCGCGGTGCCTCCTCGGAAATGGCGCGGGTGCTGGCGGCGCGCGAAAACGCCGCCGACCTGGTGGGCGGCGTGAGCCTGGACGACAAGGATGACCTGCTGCGCGAGGTGCTGCTGGACCTGTCGCAGGCCGCGACGCTGGAGGCCAGTTTTTCCGTCGCCGACAACATGCTCGGTGAGCTCAAGCGCATCGGCAAGACACACAAATCAAGCGTGCAGCAAGCCGGCTTCGTGGTGCTGAAATCGCCCGACATCCCCTCCATCCTGGTCGAAACGGCGTTTATCTCCAATCCGGCGGAAGAGCAGAAGCTGCGCGACGCGAAACATCAGCAGCAGCTGGCGACCTCCATGCTGCGCGGGATTCGTGACTATTTCGGCAAGCATCCGCCGCCCGGCACGCTGATGGCGCGCAACTACGTGATCAAGCGCGGCGATACCCTGAGCGATATCGCGCAGCAATTCAGCGTTTCGCTCAACAGTCTGCGCGGCTACAACAGCCTGAAGACCGACACGCTCCGGGTCGGCGACACCCTGCGCATCCCGCCAACCCAGGACAGCTGAGCGGGCTAACCCGCAGATTGCAGCAGTATCCGGGATGCTGGCCACCCCGGGCATGGCCTGGGGTCGTCTCTCGATCGGTACCCGGTCTCACCTTCACCCTGTACATCGCAAGTACCGGCCATGGCCGGTTACAATTTGTACCCATGCTATTTGCCGGACTACTCTGCCGGCGCCCCTGACGGTATGATCGGTGCCCTGAACTGCCACCACGTCATGCCGTAATGCCCATTCAGATCCTGCCATCCCGCCTGGTCAACCAGATCGCCGCCGGCGAGGTTATCGAGCGGCCGGCCTCCGTCGTCAAGGAGTTGCTGGAAAACAGCATCGACGCGGGTGCACGCAGCATCGACATCGATATCGAGAATGGCGGCCGGCAACGCATCCGGGTGCGCGATGACGGCAGCGGCATTCCGCGCGACGAGCTGTCGCTGGCGCTGTCGCGGCATGCGACCAGCAAGATCGCGTCGCTGGAAGACCTGGAGCGCATCGGCAGCCTCGGGTTCCGCGGCGAGGCGCTGCCCAGCATCGCCTCGGTGTCGCGATTGCGGCTGAGTTCCTGCAACGCGGAGGCGGAGTCGGGCTGGACGGTGCAGGGCGACGGCTCGGACCGGGCGCTGACGGCCGCGCCGGTGGCGCACCCGCGCGGTACCACGGTGGATGTACGCGACCTGTTTTTCAATACGCCGGCACGGCGCAAGTTCATGCGCACGGATGCCACCGAGTACAAGCATATCGAGACGGTTGTGCAGCGCATCGCGCTGAGCAGTTTCCCGGTGTCCTTCACCCTGCAGCACAACCAGCGCACGGTCCTGCACCTGCCGGCCGCGCCCGGCCTCGAGGCGCAGGAACGGCGTGTCGCCGACCTGTGCGGCAAGGCCTTCATGGAGCAGGCCCTGCACATCGAGCATGCCGCTGCCGGGCTGAAGCTGCATGGCTGGGTGGCGTTGCCGACGTTCTCGCGCAGCCAGCCCGACCTGCAGTATTTCTACGTCAACAACCGCATGGTGCGCGACAAGCTGGTCACGCACGCGGTACGCCAGGCCTACCAGGACGTGCTGTTCCACGGCCGCCATCCGGCCTATGTGCTGTTCCTGGAAATCGACCCGGCCACGGTCGATGTCAACGCGCATCCGACCAAGTACGAGGTGCGTTTTCGCGACAGCCGCCTGGTGCATGACTTCCTGTTTCGCACCCTGCACGAGGCGCTGGCACAGGTACGGCCGTCGCCCGATCAGCCGGTGCCGCAGCCGGCGCAGCCAGTCGCGGCGTTGCCGCTG
>JBATJF010000279.1:0-10455 GCA_049668345.1 Gammaproteobacteria bacterium | reverse complement strand
CAGCACGACCTGGGGCGATCTGAAGAAGGCCATCCAGGGCTACGGTTCCGACATCCTGCATGTCCTCAGGACGCTGGTGGACATCCGCAACGGCAACGGTTATGTCGATGATATCGACCACCTCGGCAACCGCCGTATCCGCTGCGTCGGCGAAATGGCCGAAAACGTGTTCCGCATCGGCCTGGTGCGTGTGGAGCGCGCCGTCAAGGAACGCCTGAGCCTGGCGGAATCCGAAAGCCTGATGCCGCAGGAACTGATCAATGCCAAGCCGGTTGCCGCCGCCGTGAAGGAATTCTTCGGCTCCAGTCAGCTGTCGCAGTTCATGGACCAGAACAACCCGCTGTCCGAGGTTACCCACAAGCGCCGCGTGTCCGCACTTGGCCCGGGCGGCCTGACCCGCGAGCGTGCCGGCTTCGAGGTGCGCGACGTGCATCCGACCCATTACGGCCGTGTCTGCCCGATCGAGACGCCGGAAGGCCCGAACATCGGCCTGATCAATTCGCTGGCTGTGTATTCGCGCACCAACGAATACGGCTTCCTGGAAACACCGTACCAGAAGGTGGAAAACGGCCGGGTTACCGACCAGATCGTGTACCTGTCGGCCATCGAGGAAGGCCAGTACGTCATTGCGCAGGCGAATGCCACCGTCGATGCGAAGAACAAGCTCACCGAAGACCTGGTGACCTGCCGCCACAAGAATGAATTCACGACCTCGATGCCCGACAAGGTCGACTACATCGATATTTCGCCGAAGCAGATCGTATCGGTCGCGGCGGCGCTGATTCCGTTCCTGGAGCACGACGACGCCAACCGTGCGCTGATGGGTTCGAACATGCAGCGCCAGGCGGTGCCGACGCTGATCACCGAAAAGCCGCTGGTGGGCACCGGTATCGAGCGCACCGTGGCAATCGACTCCGGCGTGACCGTGGTCGCGCGGCGTGGCGGTGTGGTGGATTCCGTCGACGCAGGCCGCATCGTGGTCAAGATCAACGACCGGGAGACCGTGGCCGGCGAGCCGGGCGTCGACATCTACAACCTGACCAAGTACACACGTTCCAACCAGAACACCTGTATCAACCAGCGTCCGCTGGTGCGCCCGGGTGACGTGATCGCGCGCGGCGACGTGCTTGCCGACGGTCCGAGCACCGACCTCGGCGAACTGGCACTGGGCCAGAACCTGCTGGTCGCGTTCATGCCGTGGAACGGCTACAACTTCGAGGATTCCATCCTCATCTCCGAGCGCGTGGTGGAGGAAGACCGCTTTACCACCATCCACATCGAGGAACTGACCTCGGTGGCCCGTGACACGAAGCTGGGTGCCGAGGAGATCACCGGCGACATCCCGAATGTCGGTGAAAGCGCACTCGCCAAGCTGGACGAGTCCGGCATCGTGTACATCGGTGCCGAGGTGAAGCCGGGCGATATCCTGGTCGGCAAGGTGACGCCGAAAGGCGAGACCCAGCTGACACCGGAAGAGAAACTGTTGCGCGCCATTTTCGGCGAGAAGGCATCCGACGTGAAGGACACCTCGCTGCGCGTGCCGAGCGGCATGGACGGCACCGTCATCGATGTGCAGGTGTTCACCCGCGACGGTGTGGAGAAGGATGCCCGCGCACTGCAGATCCAGGACGAGCAGCTGGCCGCGATCCGCAAGGACCTGAATGACCAGCTGCGCATCATGGAAGACGACATCTACGAGCGCGTCGGCATGCTGCTCGCCGGCAAGGTGGCCGAGGGCGGGCCGAAAAAGCTGGCCGCCGGCAGCAAGATCACCAAGGACTACCTCGCCGAGGCCGGTCGCGACAAGTGGTTCGAGATCCGCCTGCGCAACGAGGAGGCCAACGCCGACCTGGAGAAGGCAGCCGAACACCTCAAGCAGCTGCGCAAGGACTTCGAGCAGCGCCTGGAAGACAAGCGCAACAAGCTCACCACCGGCGACGACCTGGCACCGGGCGTGCTGAAGATGGTCAAGGTATACCTGGCAGTGAAGCGCCGCGTGCAGCCGGGTGACAAGATGGCCGGCCGGCACGGTAACAAGGGCGTCATCTCGATGATCCAGCCGGTGGAGGACATGCCGTTCACTGCCGACGGCACCGCCGTCGATATCGTGCTGAACCCGCTCGGCGTGCCATCGCGCATGAATATCGGCCAGGTGCTGGAGACGCACCTCGGCTGGGCCGCGAAGGGACTCGGCATCAAGATCGGCAAGATGCTGGAGGCGCAGCAGAAGGTGGCGGACATCCGTGGCTTTCTCGACAAGATCTACAATTCCAGCGGTCGCAAGGAAGACCTGAACTCGCTGGGCGACGCGGACATCCTCGACCTGGCGAGAAACCTGGTGAAGGGCGTGCCGATGGCAACACCGGTATTCGACGGTGCGCCGGAGGCGGCGATCAAGCACATGCTGGAGCTGGCAGACCTGCCGTCCAGCGGCCAGACCACGCTGTTCGACGGCCGCACCGGTGATGCCTTCGATCGCGAGGTCACGGTCGGTTACATGTACATGCTGAAGCTCAACCACCTGGTCGATGACAAGATGCATGCCCGTTCCACCGGCCCCTACAGCCTGGTCACCCAGCAGCCACTCGGCGGCAAGGCGCAGTTCGGCGGCCAGCGCTTCGGCGAGATGGAAGTATGGGCGCTGGAAGCCTACGGCGCCGCCTATACGCTGCAGGAGATGCTGACCGTCAAGTCCGACGACGTGAACGGACGTACCAAGATGTACAAGAACATCGTGGACGGCAACCATCATATGGACGCCGGTATGCCGGAGTCCTTCAACGTGCTGGTGAAGGAAATTCGCTCCCTCGGGCTCAACATCGAGCTCGAACAGGACTAGCAACAGGAACATGCAACAGGAATATCAGCAGCCGGTTCGCCGGTAACGCGACACTCCACGTGCAGGAGAAACGATGAAAGACTTACTGAATCTACTGAAGCCGCAAGGCCACACCGATGATTTCGACGCCATTCGCATTGGCCTGACTTCACCCGACATGATCCGTTCCTGGTCGTACGGTGAGGTCAAGAAGCCGGAGACGATCAATTACCGCACCTTCAAGCCGGAACGTGACGGCCTGTTCTGTGCCAAGATCTTCGGGCCGGTGAAGGACTACGAGTGCCTGTGCGGCAAGTACAAGCGCCTCAAGCACCGCGGCGTGGTGTGCGAGAAATGCGGCGTGGAAGTCACGCTCGCCAAGGTGCGTCGCGAGCGCATGGGTCACATCGAGCTCGCCAGCCCCGCCGCGCATATCTGGTTCCTGAAATCACTGCCCTCGCGTATCGGCCTGCTGCTCGACATGACGCTGCGCGACATCGAGCGCGTGCTGTATTTCGAGGCCTACGCGGTGGTCGATCCCGGCATGACCACGCTGGAGCGCGGCCAGTTGCTGACCGATGAGGCCTACCTCGATGCCATCCAGGAAAACGGTGATGAATTCGACGCGCGCATGGGCGCCGAGGCCGTCTACGAGCTGCTCAAGGGTCTCGATCTGCATGTCGAGGCGGTCAAGCTGCGCGAGGAAGCCAATTCCACCAAGTCCGAGACCAAGCTCAAGCGTATTGCCAAGCGCCTCAAGCTGATCGAGTCCTTCCTCGATTCCGGCAACCGTCCGGAGTGGATGGTGATGACGGTGCTGCCGGTGCTGCCGCCGGAACTGCGTCCGCTGGTGCCGCTCGACGGCGGCCGCTTCGCGACCTCCGACCTGAACGACCTGTACCGCCGCGTCATCAACCGCAACAACCGGCTCAAGCGCCTGCTGGAACTGAGCGCGCCGGACATCATCGTGCGCAACGAGAAGCGCATGCTGCAGGAATCCGTCGACGCGCTGCTCGATAACGGCCGCCGCGGCCGTGCCATCACCGGCACCAACAAACGCCCGCTCAAGTCGCTGGCCGACATGATCAAGGGCAAGCAGGGCCGCTTCCGCCAGAACCTGCTCGGCAAGCGCGTCGATTACTCCGGCCGTTCCGTGATCGTGGTCGGGCCGACGCTCAAGCTGCACCAGTGCGGCCTGCCCAAGCGCATGGCACTGGAGCTGTTCAAGCCGTTCATCTTCAGCAAGCTGCAGCTGCGCGGTCTGGCCACCACTATCAAGGCGGCGAAGAAACTGGTCGAGCGCGAGGGTCCGGAAGTCTGGGATATCCTCGAGGAAGTGATTCGCGAGCACCCGGTGATGCTGAACCGCGCGCCGACACTGCACCGCCTCGGTATCCAGGCCTTCGAGCCGGTGCTGATCGAGGGCAAGGCAATCCAGCTGCATCCGCTGGTGTGCGCCGCGTTCAACGCCGACTTTGACGGCGACCAGATGGCCGTGCACGTACCGCTGTCGATCGAGGCGCAGCTGGAAGCGCGCGCGCTGATGATGTCGTCCAATAATATCCTGTCGCCTGCCAACGGCGAGCCGATTATCGTGCCGTCGCAGGACGTGGTGCTGGGTCTGTATTACCTTACCCGCGAATCGATCAATGCCAAGGGCGAAGGCATGGTGTTCGCCGATGTTTCCGAGGTGCACCGTGCCTACTCGACCGGCGCGGTTTCACTGCATGCGCGCGTCAGGGTGCGCATTCCGCGCCTCGAGCTTGACGAGAACGGCGAGGCACATGAGGTGAAGGGCCTGGTGGAGACCACCGTGGGCCGTTCGCTGCTGTCCGAAATCCTGCCCCGTGGTCTGACCTTCGACCTGGTCAACCGCGACATGACGAAGAAGGCGATCTCCGGCCTGATCAATGCCTGCTATCGCCGCGTCGGCCTGAAGGAGACCGTGATCTTCGCTGACCAGTTGATGTACATGGGCTTCTCCTACGCCACCCGCTCCGGGGTCTCGTTCGGCATCAACGACATGACCATTCCCGAGGTCAAGGCGAAGATCCTGCAGGATGCCGAGGACGAGGTGCTGGAGATCCAGAACCAGTACACCTCCGGCCTGGTCACCATGGGTGAGCGCTACAACAAGGTGGTTGATATCTGGTCGCGCACCAACGAGCAGGTCGCCAAGGCCATGATGGAGGTGCTCGGCAACGAGATTAAGCTCGATGCCAAGGGCAAACAGGTCAAGCAGCCGTCGTTCAATTCCGTATACATGATGGCCGACTCCGGCGCGCGTGGTTCCGCCGCCCAGATCCGCCAGCTGGCCGGTATGCGCGGCCTGATGGCGAAGCCGGACGGCTCCATCATCGAGACGCCGATCACGGCGAACTTCCGCGAAGGCCTGGATGTGCTGCAGTACTTTATTTCCACGCACGGCGCGCGCAAGGGTCTCGCCGACACGGCGCTGAAGACCGCCAACTCCGGTTACCTGACCCGCCGCCTGGTCGACGTGGCGCAGGACCTGGTCATCATCGGCGATGACTGCGGCACCGAAGAGGGGCTGTACATGACGCCGCTGGTCGAGGGTGGTGACGTGGTCGAACCGCTGCGCGAACGCGTGCTGGGCCGCCTGACTGCCGAGGATGTGCTGCGCCCCGGCAGTGACGAGGTGGTGGCAGCGCGCAACTCCCTGCTCGACGAGGAGTGGGTCGACCAGCTGGAGGCGCTGGGCGTCGACGAGCTGAAGGTGCGTTCGCCGATTACCTGCGACAACCGCTATGGCGTGTGTGCCGCCTGCTACGGTCGCGACCTGGCGCGTGGTCACATGGTCAACGCCGGCGAGGCCATCGGCGTGATCGCCGCGCAGTCCATCGGCGAGCCGGGCACGCAGCTGACCATGCGTACCTTCCATATCGGTGGTGCCGCCAGCCGTGCCGCCACTGTCAACAGCGTGGAGGTGAAATCCGGCGGTACCGTGCGCCTGCACAATATCAAGACGGTCAGCAACCGCCAGGGCAACCTGGTCGCGGTGTCGCGTTCCGGCGAAATCGGCCTGGTGGACGAGTTTGGCCGCGAGCGCGAGCGTTACAAGGTCCCGTACGGTTCCGTGATCAGCGCCGCCGACGGCGATGCGGTGAAGGGCGGCAGCGTCATCGCGACCTGGGACCCGCACACCCACCCGATCGTCACCGAGGTGGCCGGTGTCGCCCGCTTCTCGGACTTCATCGACGGCGTCACCGTGCAGGAGTCCACCGACGAGGTGACCGGCCTGACCAGTCTGGTGATCACCGATCCCAAGTCCCGCGGCAGTGCCGCCAAGGACCTGCGCCCGATGGTCAAGCTGGTCGACGCCAAGGGCAAATCGCTCAAGCTGGCCGGTACGGACCTGGATGCGCAGTACTTCCTGCCGTCCGGCGCGGTGGTCGGGCTGGAGGATGGCGCCCAGGTCAGTGTGGGTGACGTCATCGCGCGTATTCCGCAGGAATCGTCAAAAACCCGTGACATCACCGGTGGTCTGCCACGCGTGGCCGACCTGTTCGAGGCACGCAAGCCAAAGGATCCTGCCATTCTGGCAGAAATCTCCGGCACGGTCGGCTTCGGCAAGGACACCAAGGGCAAGCAGCGCGTGATCATCACCGCCGCCGAGGGTGAGACCCACGAGGAGCTGATCCCGAAGTGGCGCCACGTCACCATCTTCGAGGGTGAGCATATCGAGAAGGGCGAGACCCTGGTCGACGGTGAGCCCGGGGCTCATGACATCCTGCGTCTGCTGGGGACCTCCACCATGGCCGGCTACCTGGTCAAGGAGATCCAGGACGTCTACCGGCTGCAGGGCGTGAAAATCAACGACAAGCATATCGAGGTCATCCTGCGCCAGATGCTGCGCAAGGTGGAGATCATCAACGGCAACGAAAGTCGCTTCCTCAAGGGCGAGCAGGTGGAACGATCCCGTGTCCTGGAGGAGACCGAGCAGCTGCTGCGGTCCGGCAAGCAGCCGGCCGAGTGGGCGCCGCTGCTGCTGGGCATCACCAAGGCCTCGCTGGCGACCGAATCCTTCATCTCGGCGGCCTCCTTCCAGGAGACCACCCGGGTGCTGACGGAGGCCTCGGTGCGCGGCAGCCGCGATCCCCTGCGCGGTTTGAAGGAGAATGTCATCGTCGGGCGCCTGATCCCGGCCGGTACCGGCCTGGCCTACCACGCGGCGCGCCACCGCCAGCGCGAGGTCATTCCCATGGATATATCCGAGGAAATGGCGGCCGTGGATGCGGTGGATGAGGAGCAAGCGGAGGGCGTGACGGCGTCCTCCGCGGCCGGATCTTCTGCAGAAGAATAGAAATCAACCTTGACAGGGCAGTGCCCTGCTTCTAAAATTCCGCTCCTTTCGACAGGCCGGTCCTACCGGCCTGTCGTTTGTTTTCAGCTACAGAATAATTTCGATCTAATTCTCGGGGTTTTGTTGAGTAATGGCCACAATCAATCAATTAGTACGCAAGCCGCGCTCCCGTAAACGGGAAAAAAGTACCGTCCCGGCGCTGGAGGCCTGTCCCCAGAAGCGCGGTGTCTGCACGCGCGTCTATACCACGACCCCGAAGAAGCCGAACTCGGCGCTGCGCAAGGTCGCGCGCGTGCGGCTGACCAACGGTTTCGAGGTCACCACATATATCGGTGGCGAGGGCCACAACCTGCAGGAGCACTCGGTGGTGCTGATTCGCGGCGGCCGTGTCAAGGATTTGCCGGGTGTGCGTTACCACACCGTGCGCGGCAGCCTCGACACCTCCGGCGTCACCAGTCGCCGCCAGGGCCGCTCCAAGTACGGTGCCAAGCGCCCGAAGTCATAGTCCAGGTCGAACAACGAACAGCGATTTGAGAAAGCACAATGTCCAGAAGAAGAGTTATTGGTTCACGTGAAATCCTGCCGGATCCCAAGTACGGGAACCTGATGCTGGCCAAGTTCATCAACATGGTCATGGAGTCGGGCAAGAAGTCGGTTGCCGAGCGCATCATCTACGGCGCGCTCAGCCAGATTGCCGGCAAGGGCAACAAGGATCCGGTTGAAGTGCTGGACAAGGCGCTGGACAACGTCCGCCCGATGGTCGAAGTGAAGTCCCGCCGTGTCGGTGGCGCCACCTACCAGGTGCCGATCGAGGTTCGCCCGATACGCCGCACCACACTGGCCATGCGCTGGGTGCTGGATGCCGCGCGCAAGCGCAGCGAGAAGTCCATGCCGCTGCGCCTCGCCGGCGAGCTGATGGATGCGGCCGAGAGCCGCGGCGCCGCAGTGAAAAAGCGTGAAGACACGCACCGCATGGCGGAAGCCAACAAGGCGTTCTCGCATTACCGCTGGTAAGCAGACGCCAGAATATTACAGACGAGCAGGATACGACCGTGCCCAGAACCACACCCATCGAGCGCTACCGGAACATCGGTATTTCCGCGCACATCGATGCCGGCAAGACCACGACGACCGAGCGTGTCTTGTTCTATACGGGTGTGAGTCACAAAATCGGTGAAGTGCATGATGGTGCCGCGGTGATGGACTGGATGGAGCAGGAGCAGGAGCGCGGCATCACCATTACCTCCGCCGCAACGACCTGTTTCTGGGCCGGCATGGGCAAGCAGTACCCGGTGCACCGCATCAATATCATCGATACCCCCGGCCACGTCGACTTCACCATCGAGGTGGAGCGTTCCATGCGCGTGCTGGACGGCGCCTGCATGCTGTACTGCGCAGTCGGCGGCGTGCAGCCGCAGTCGGAAACGGTCTGGCGCCAGGCCACCAAGTACAAGGTGCCACGCCTGGCCTTCGTCAACAAGATGGACCGCGCCGGCGCTGATTTCTTCAAGGTCGAGCGCCAGCTGCGCGAGCGCCTGCATGCCACCCCGGTGCCGGTGCAGATCCCGATCGGCGCGGAAGACAAGTTCCGGGGTGTCGTTGACCTGATCAAGATGAAGGCCATCCTGTGGTGCGAGGAGGACATGGGTACCGCCTTCACCTACGAGGATGTCCCGACCGAGCTGCTGGATACCGCCCGGAAATGGCGTGAAAAGATGCTCGAGGCCGCGGCCGAGGCCAGCGAAACGCTGATGGAGAAGTACCTCGAGCAAGGCAACCTGGACGAGGAAGAAATCCGCACGGCGCTGCGCCGGCGCACCATCGATCTCGAGATCGTGCCGATGCTGTGCGGCTCCGCATTCAAGAACAAGGGTGTGCAGGCCATGCTCGACGCCGTCATCGATTACATGCCGGCGCCTACCGAGGTTCCTGCCATCAAGGGTATCGACCTGGATTCCGACCAGCCGGTGGAGCGCCATGCCGACGACAAGGAGCCGTTCTCCGCGCTGGCGTTCAAGATCGCGACCGACCCGTTCGTCGGCACGCTGACCTTCATCCGCGTCTATTCCGGGGTGCTCAAGTCCGGCGACAGCGTGCGTAACTCCGCCAGCGGCAACAAGGAGCGCATCGGCCGTATCCTGCAGATGCACGCCAACCAGCGTGAAGAACTGAAAGAAGTGCGCGCCGGTGATATCGCCGCCTGCGTCGGCCTGAAGGACATCGTGACCGGCACGACGCTGTCGGCACTGGATCATTCGGTCATGCTGGAGCGCATGGAGTTCCCGGAACCGGTGATCTCCGTGGCCGTGGAGCCGAGAACCAAGAGCGACCAGGAGAAGATGGGTATCGCGCTGCAGAAACTGGCGCAGGAAGACCCGTCGTTCCGTGTGCACACCGACCAGGAATCCGGCCAGACCATCATCTCCGGTATGGGCGAGCTGCACCTCGAAATCATCGTCGACCGCATGAAGCGTGAATTCAAGGTCGAGGCCAATGTCGGCGCGCCGCAGGTAGCGTACCGCGAGACCATTCGCAAGCCGGTCGAGGCGGAAGGCAAGTTCGTTCGCCAGTCCGGTGGCCGCGGCCAGTACGGTCATGTCTGGCTCAAGCTGGAGCCGCAGGAGCCGGGTGTCGGCTACGAATTCGTCAACGGCATCGTCGGCGGCGTGGTGCCGAAGGAATACATTCCGGCCGTGGACAAGGGTATCCAGGAACAGCTGCAAAACGGCGTGGTTGCCGGCTATCCGGTGGTGGACGTCAAGGTCACGCTTTACGACGGTTCCTACCATGACGTGGATTCCAACGAAATGGCGTTCAAGATCGCCGGCTCCATGGGTTTCCGGGACGGCGCACTCAAGGCCAGGCCGGTGCTGCTCGAGCCGATCATGGCTGTCGAGGTGGAGACGCCGGAAGAATACATGGGTGATGTCATGGGCGACCTGAACCGCCGCCGCGGCATCATCGGTGGCATGGAGGACAATGCCGGCATCAAGCTGCTGCATGCCGATGTGCCGCTGGCCGAGATGTTCGGTTACTCGACATCGCTGCGCTCGCAGACCCAGGGTCGTGCGACCTACACGATGCAGTTCAAGAAATACGCGGAGGCACCGGCCAACGTCGCCGAGGCAGTCATCAAGAAGGCATCCTGAGCTTTTTCAATCTGACGAACATAGAGGAATACAGTCGTGTCAAAGGAAAAATTTCAACGAACGAAGCCGCACGTGAATGTGGGAACGATTGGACACGTGGATCACGGGAAGACGACGTTGACGGCGGCGATCACGAAGGTGATGTCTGAGCTGCGCGGTGGCGA
>JBATJF010000278.1:0-2061 GCA_049668345.1 Gammaproteobacteria bacterium | reverse complement strand
CAGGTCGTTCGCGGTGACGCCGTCTTCATCGAGGTCGATTCCCAGTTGTGTGTTGCCGTAGACCGAGTTTCCGATCACCGTGTTGCCGACGCTGTTGACACGAATGTTGATACCCCGGTCACCACTCCCGGCAATCACGTTTCCGTCGTTGAGACCCGTACCACCGATCATGTTGCCGTCGGCAGCTTCGGTGAGCAGGATGCCATTTCCGTCGTTGCCCAGGATGGTCCCGGAAGCATCGAGACCTATCCAGTTGTTTCGCAGCGTGTTGTTGTCGGCAGGCCCGGGGGAACCGTCAACCTCCAGGCCTTCATCCTCGAAGCTGTGCAAGATGAAGCCGGCAACGGTGTTGTTGCTTCCCCCGATCACCAAACCGGCGGTCGCTCCAATGGCAAGCGTTCCATCGAGTTGGATGATCGGATCGCCCGTGTATTGAGGCTGGCTGGTTGCATCGAGCGTGACCTGGCCGGTTACGACTGGATACTGAGAGGCGGGATTCAGCGTGAACGCCAGCGGACTCGCCGTGTACCCCGGCTCAGTGATCGGGATATTGAAGTTGACGGTATCGGCTCCGGCCAAAGCGTTGCTTTCCTCGATTGCAGCCCGCAAGGTGCATTCGGGGTCGCCGTCGAAGTTGGTGCCACTGGTGAAACAGACTCCGTCGCCGGGATTGGCATCGGCAGCATCGCCGGTCGAGTTGACCACCAGCGTATCTCGGACCACCACAAAGGCGTTGGAGAACTCCGAAGTCGAACCGAAGGATCCAGCCCCGAGGTCCTTCGTGGTGGTAGCGGTGAGGTTGACCCAACCGGCGCCGGCCAGGGGAACGCTGAACGACGTGGGCACGCCGGGGTGGCCAACTAGGTCGTAGAACGTCGCGAACGTTTGACCTTCCCCGTTGCCGGATGGATCGGCGGTCAGGTTGGTGAAGAACTCGATCCGGTAGTCGCCGGCCGGAACATCGAGATCGAAGTCAACGGTGACGGTTCCGGCAGATTCGGAAGCCGCCGTGATCACCGGGAGGTTGAGCGGATCCGCGAGTGTGTTGATGTGGACCCCGTCAGCCTCGGTGTCGATACCCAACCCGCCGTTGGTATGGATCGAGTTCCTCAGAACGGAATTGTTGACTCCCGCGGTTGCCTGAATCCACACGCCGTCACCCGTGTTGAACGCGATGAGGTTGGCCTCGTTGCCGTTGACTCCGCCGATACGGTTTCCGGCGGCGTCGTTGTAGGCGGAGACTCCGGTCAGATTCGGCACGGCGGCGTCGCCCGCGGCGTTAGTGCCGATGTAGTTGTTGACCGCGACGTTGCCGGTGGACTGGGCACCCACGAAGAGCAACCCGATGTCGCCTTGCCCGGAGATGACATTGCGGGCGGCCGGATCGGTTCCGCCGACAGTGTTGCCCGGCGTGTCGCTGAGATCGACCCCGTCGTCGAAGTTGCCAATCGCAGCCGTGCCGGCGGCGTTGAGGCCGACGTAGTTGCCCTGGATGATGTTGCCGGTTGCGGCGACGCCGTCGATGAGCAAGCCGTTGTTGCCGTTGCCAGAGATGACGTTGCGATCTCCGGGGTTGAGTCCGCCGATGGTGTTGCCCGGAACGCTGAGAATTCGAATGCCGTCGTTGCCATTACCGAGGTCGGCGGACCCCGTGGCGTCGGTCCCGAGGTAGTTGCCGGCGATCGTGTTGTTGCCTGCAGTCGTAATGAGAATTCCGTTGCGCCCGAAACGGTTGAACACCAGATCGCGTACCGCCGAGGTCCCACCGGTGACCAGGAGCCCATCGACGGTGGCGGCGGTGCCGGTCCCGTTGAGCTCTAGCTCGGGACCGAGAGCGTTCGTGTTGCGCGGCGAAGCACCATCGCTCAACTGATAGGCGGTGCCGTCGATCGTGGTCGCGGCCGATGAGGCTGTTGGCAGGGCGACCGTCACGGGCACGCTCCACCAGTCGTTCCCTCCGCCGTCGGTGGCATTGGTCGGATCGACCGGCACGAACCGCATCGCGTTGGGACCGCTGATCGCCACCGCGTTCTGGATGAACTGGCGCAGCGATCCCTGCAC
>JBATJF010000277.1:0-3702 GCA_049668345.1 Gammaproteobacteria bacterium | reverse complement strand
CTTGAAAGATGGTCTTTTCCGGACGGCCCGTCCGGCCGCTACCCGTGCCGTCGAGCGAAGCCGCACGGTGCGGGGGCGCCTGATGACGGTGCACGACTGTTGTCTCGCGCTTTCATCCGTAAACCGCAGTTTGCTTCATCCCGGATTCTCTCGTTCCGGACCTGTTGAGAAACTGGCAGAGTCCGGGACACCCAGTGACGTCTTTCCGCGAGGTGGGGACGCCGATGACTTGGCGGCCTATGCGAGAACAGGCAGACTGAACTTCGGACAAGGACAATGGGGAGAAGATGGCCCGCCGCGGTAGCCGCCGCGCGGGCCGCGGCTGGTATGCAAGTGCGTTTGGCGACGCCAACCACCAGCGACGACTATGTTGCCGGCAAGCTGTGGCGGTTGGCAACCCTGACGCATTGCCCATGGCATCCGGCAGGCGGTTGCGGTTTCTGCCGCCACGGGACCTACGAACGGGTTCGTCCGCCCGGCGCTTTGATCGCTCGTTGGTATTGTCGTCAGGTCCGGCGCACGGTCAGTGCCTTGCCGGACTGCCTGGCATCGCACTATTCAGGCACGCTGGCGGATCTGGAGGCGACGGTACTGGCCGTCGAGCAGGCGCCGTCACGGGCAGCGGCCGCCGGGCAGCTGCGCACCGAGATTGAACTGCCAGGCGCCTTGCGCTACCTGGATCGGCTGTGCCGGGCGATCCACGGCATGTTGGCCGCCATCCGTGGACTGTTACCCGAACGCTTTGAAGCCGTGGCGCCAACGCTGCAGGCATTTGCTGCCGTGCTCGGTACGGGGTCAGTCTTGATACACCTGCGTGGGCAACTCACCCGCTACCTACCGCAACTACCCATTCCGTTCGGCTTTGATCCGCACCGGCGCAGCCCGGGCGCCGCCATACGGCGGCGCCAACACCCAACGGGGCCTGACCCGCCGACCGCCATCCTGGAGGCTGCTCCGGCAGGCCGATGTCCGGCCGGTTGATTGGAGAGACCCCCATGAAAGACGCTTCCCACCACCTCAGCGAGCGGGTGGCGCTGTTTCGCCACCGCTTGATCGCTCAGCTATTGCCCGATGACCTCACCGCCCGACAGCGCCAGCAAACGATCGAGCGCATCGTCGCCGCCGACCACCAGATCCCCGGCTCGCTGCGTACCCGCGTGGCCGAGTCGACGTTGCGCGATTGGCTGCGCGACTACCGCGTCGGTGGTTTCGACGCCCTCAAGCCAAAGCGGCGCATCGATGCCGGTCACCCACGTGCCCTGGACCCTGCGCTGGTTGAACGCCTGCTACAGGTGAAAGAGGCCGAGCCGGACCGCTCGATCCGCCGGATCATCGACAAGGTCCGTGAGGAGGGTGTGCTAACTCGTTTACAGCCGCTGTCGATCTCGACCGTGCACCGACTGTTCAAGCAGCACGGCTTGATGAGCCGTATCGGGGAGGCCGCAACGGGCGAGGACCGGCGCCGCTTCGCCTATGCCCGCGCCGGGCAACTGTGGATGAGTGATGTCATGCACGGACCGTCTGTCCCCGGTGACGATCGGCGCAAGCGCAAAACCTACCTGATCGCCTTTCTAGATGATGCCACGCGGGTCATCCCGCACGCCGCGTTCGCCTTTGCCGAGAATACCCGCGCCTTCCTGCCGGTCTTCAAGCAGGCGCTGTTGCGCCGCGGACTTCCCGCGCGCTTGTTCGTTGATAACGGTGCCAATTACCGCTCCCACCAGTTTGCGCTGATCTGTGCCAGACTCGGTGTTGCGCTGATCCACGCCCGGCCGTTCCAGCCCGAGGGAAAAGGCAAGATCGAGCGATTTTTCCGCACCTTTCGTGCCCAGCTGATCGCCGAACTCACCGACCAGGACACCGCCTCTCTGACGGCCCTGAACCGACGCCTGGCCGTGTGGATCGAGGGCGAATACCATCAACAGCCGCATCGCGGCCTCGACCAGCAGACCCCACTGGAGCGTTGGGCGCAAACCGCCGAGGGCTTGCGCTACCCGGACCCGGGCATGGACCTGGACGACCTGTTCCTGTTCGAAGATCAGCGCAAGGTCCAAAGCGACCGCACGGTCTCCCTGCACGGGCAGGTCTACGAAGTCGATGCCAGCCTGATCGGCCAGCGGGTCACCCTGCGCTACGATCCCGCCCAACCCGAAGCGTCAGTACAAGTCGTTCACAACGGCCAATACATCGAGCAGGCCAGGCGGGTCGACCTGTACGCCAACTGCTTCGTCAAACGCCACCGGCGTACCGGTGCCCTCGATCCCGATCAGTCGTGTACCCCAGCGCCTTCCGGTCTGTCGATGACCGCGCTCGATCCCGATGACAACGACTCGCCGCAGGGAGGGACACGCTGATGTATCTCAAACACTTTGCGCTGACCCATTTCCCGTTCGATCACACCTTGGCGGCCACCGCGCTGTTCGCGGCCAATGCCCAGGCCGAGGCCGAGATCCGCCTCAAGCACCTGCTCGAACTGCGCGGCATTGGCCTGCTCACCGGCGAACCGGGCAGCGGTAAAACCACCCTGTGCCGACGTCTGACCGACGCGCTGCATCCGGGACTGTACCGCGCCGTCTATGTCCCGCTGACCACCGGCAACGTGATGGATATTTATAAGTCCATCGCCTGGGAGTTCGGCCTGCCCACCGAGCGCAATCGCGCCAGCGCCTTCCGCCAGATCCGCACCGAGGTCTCACGCCTGTTACTCGAGGGCAAACAGCGTCCGGTGCTGATCGTCGACGAGGCGCATCATCTGCGCAACGACGTCCTCGAAGAGCTGCGCTTGCTGACCAACTACGAAATGGACTCCGAGAACCGGCTATGTCTGTTGCTCGTCGGCCTGACCGAACTGCGCCGCCGCCTGCAGATGGCCGTACACGAATCGCTCGAGCAGCGCATCGTCATGCGCTACCACCTCGGCGGCCTCGGCCGCGATGAGTTGCCCGAGTATCTGGCCCATCGCCTGCGCCTGGCCAGCTGTGAACTGCCGCTATTCGAAGCCGCCGCCATCGAGGCCATCTTCCAGGCCACTCAGGCGTTACCGCGCAAGCTCAACCGGCTGGCTCACTACGCACTAACCGCTGCAGCGATCGCTAAGGCGAAGACCGTCACTGTCGAGCACGTCCAGGCCGCACTCACGGAGGCCGGATAATGACGACACCACCCCTGCCATTGCCCATCATGGAATCCTGGTCGCCTGAACAAAGGCTCGCCGTCTACGACTTATGCCGAATCATTAGCGAGATCCTCTGGCAGCACGACCGTGACGCGTTGCTGGAGGCCATGATCCGCGACGACAACGAGCGCGGCTTCGAGCACGTATACGATATCGATAACCGGAACCTCGAACTGCCGTTCGAGGACGACTTGCCGTTCTGACAATCGGTCGCTCTACGGAAACACCGCCTGCTCTACTCACCGGTCCAGGCGACCGGTGAGTTCACCTGCCACCCAATACGCCCAGCGTCCCATCCCCCATCGGCGGCAAGCTACCCGCCACAAACCCATACCGAACAATCTGGGAAAAACTGTCTTTCCCGGTACGAAATTACCCGGGAACGGCTTCGCGGATTAGCGTGGGAAACAACAGACGATAGTCAATCGCAGCTAATGCACGACGCCCTCGATTGGATTGACAACATGATAAAAACAGAAGCCCGCCGGCTTTGACCATGCTGAACGCATCACAGCAACGGTGTATTC
>JBATJF010000276.1:0-2830 GCA_049668345.1 Gammaproteobacteria bacterium | reverse complement strand
TGCTGCAATCACCCGCGACATCGCGACCGCCGGTGTGGATCGTAGGATCACGGCACTGGAAGTTGACGAAATCGCCCATGAAAAAAACCTGCTGATAGAGGATTTACCCAACGTAACGTTCGGCCTCGCCGGAGCGGAGGATATTCCGCTGGAAGACGAGTCGGTCGATGTGGTGTTCATGTTCAAATCGCTGCACCACGTGCCAGTGCAGCTGATGGACCGGTCGATGCGTGAAATCCGGCGGGTGTTGAAGCCGGGCGGGCTGGCTTACCTATCCGAGCCGGTCTTTGCCGGCGAATTCAACGAGATCCTGCGATTGTTCCACGATGAGCAACAGGTTCGCGAGGCCGCGTTCAGTGCTGTGAAAAAGGCGGTTGACGAGGGGTTGTTCGGCCTGGTCGAGGAAGTATTCTTCAACTCACCGATGCAATTCGAAAACTTTGCGGATTTTGAAAACAGGGTCATCAGGGCCACGCATACCGAACACAGGCTCGATGAGAAACTCCATGGCCTGGTCAAACAACGCTTTGAAGCCCACGTCGGTGATGATGGCGCCCACTTCCTGATGCCGGTGCGCGTGGACCTGTTGAAGAAGTAAACGGGAGTTTATTCCCGTTTTACACCGGTATCAGTGATAATCGTGATCCGGCCCCTTTGTTCAATCCAGGATATCGATACGTCTATGAATTGTTTCTTCTGCAACCTCGATCAATCGCGCGTCCTGGATAGTAATGAACACTGTTTCATGATCCGGGATGACTTCCCTGTTTCGCCAGGGCATGCGCTGGTGATTCCAAAACGGCATGTCGGCTCGTTTTTCGAACTCAATCCGGAGGAGCAGCAGGCGCTGCTGGCATTGCTCGATTCCGCAAAAAGGTCTCTGGATGCCGAATGTCAACCGGATGCCTACAACATGGGCCTGAACGACGGTCCTGCCGCCGGGCAGAGCATCCCGCACGTACATTTTCACCTCATCCCGCGTTACGCAGGGGATTGCGATGATCCCCGGGGCGGTGTGAGGTGGATAGTGCCTGGCAAGGCCAGGTACTGGGCGGATTGATGTCGCTTGCGGCAGTCAGTCAGCAGGCAGGGTCCAGCCCGGTGGGGCTGATATCCGGGAATATCGGGACCTGACCCTGCTTATTCCCGGGTGGATGTCGTCGCATCCCCGGCCCGGGCCAGTTCCCGGCGACAGGCGGCCAGCTGCTCCTGCAGTCCGTCGCGTTCGGTAACCACGGCGGTCATGTCTGCCAGCAGTCCATCGCGTTCGGCAGTTACGGTCGCGAGGGTATTTCCTGTGTTCCGCAGCAGGAGCTTCAGGTTCTCCATTTGGGCCCTGAGTTCGGTCAGCTCGGTATTGGACGCCCCGGCTTGTGCCCTGGCTGTGCCGGGAAGCGGGTCGGAGCCGGTGGTCCCGGCCTGCACCTGCGGGGCGGCCGGTGTTTCAGCCTGCGAGCTGGTCAGATGCCCATCGTGGCTGGCAGACTTGCTGGTCAGGCTGTCGTGATTCGCCGTCCGTGACCGTCCGGTATTCTGCAACGTGGTCTGCTGACTCTCCAGCCGGGTTTTAAGATCGGACAGCATGCTCTTGAGCGAATCGGCCTGTGCCATGGCACTGCCGAGTTGCTGGCTGGAAAGCATGTTCCCGGACTGCGCCTGCTGCAAGGTCTTCATGGCAGTCTGATGTTCAGCCTGTAATGCAGCAAACTGCTTGTCCCGGCTGGCAAGGGCATCGCGCTGCCGTTCACGTTCTGCAGTCAGCTCTGTCACATACACCTGCAATGCCTGTTGCTCGTTGCTGATGATTGCCAGCTTTTCGTTGAGCGTTCGTTCTGCTTCAAGGCTGAGCTGAAGCCTGAGCTGAGACTGCTCGAGCGTTGCGTTTGCCGTGTCCAGTTCCGCCGCCATTGCTGCCAGTTGTTCCCGGGTCTGTTCGAGTTCTGCGTTGAGGGGGTTTTCAGCTGGCGCGGTCGGTACGGCCCGGTATTGCCCGTACGGCGGGTAGAAAGGCGGCTGCTGGCCATACGCCGGTGGTGGCATCGGCCACGGTGGCGGTGGATACCAGCCCGGCTGATAACCGCTTACGGGTGCAGGTGTCGGCGTGGCAGGTATGACGGACCCGTTTGGCGTTGCCTGATCCGACCAGGCGTTTTCAACCGCGATACCGATCAGTGCGGCTGCAACAAGGGCATTCATTGACAGCGATTTGTACATGATATGCTCCGGACAACAGGGGTTAAGAACCCGATTGTTCCTGATTTCAGCGGTTATCGGGATTTGTCCGCGTTGATCTTCCTGTTCGATGCGGTTCGCGGACTCATGGGGTCATGCGGGTCGTGCTATCGGTCCGCGGACCGTCTCTGCTCCTGCCGATGCAGACATACGGAATGGCATATTATGACTGTTGCTTGTAGCGCGCCAGGCAGGTCTCGATGCGTTGTTCAAGCGCGCCGGCGGCCCCGGCCGGGACGGCGCCGGTGGTCAGTAACGCCAGCAGCAGGTCCTCGGGGGCGTCCTGAGCGTTCAACTCCTTTTTCATCGATGCGTTGAGGCGTTCGACCTGGTAGGCCATGCGTTCCGCCTGGCATTCCGCGGGAGACTCCAGCTCCAGCAGGACTTCCAGCTTGAGGCAGGCGGCCTGCTTTGCTGCCAGGTTGCTTGCCAGTGTGGTGTCGTCCGGCCGGGTGAGTGCCTGGCCAAAGCGCTGCGCCATGGCCGCGGCCCGGGCGCCGGCAAGCGCGGGCAGGGTGTCCCATTCGGCCTTGACACCCTCCGCGGCGATCGCATGGCCGGCCAGGGTGGCCTGCTCCCACTGGCTGCACAGCGCGGC
>JBATJF010000275.1:0-2162 GCA_049668345.1 Gammaproteobacteria bacterium | reverse complement strand
GTCATTCTCAGGCAGCCGGACCGCGCCGGCGCAGCAGGTTGAATGCAAACCGGATGTTTCCTGAAAACTGAATGAATAACAATAATATTATATAGTTACTGTATTTTTCTGATTATTTACCTGACTTTCTTTCATCACCCCGCAAGCTGGCGGCATGCAGCCTCCCGGCCGCTTCACACCCTGCCTTGCAGGCTGATCCTCGAGGGGGATCCTGGATACCAGAAATCTTGCAGCAGGCGGGCGGCGACTGTCGCCAGGTCATGGGGTACAAGGTGCAGTCTTTGTTGCCTGCTCCGCACCCGCCGGATCGGCCTGTTACGCAGGCCGGTCGCGCGAATGCGCGGAGATATCATGCAGGATACCGGTGAACTTGCGCCGACCCTGCAATGTGAACTCGCCGATGGACAGGTACAGGGGCATGGTCTTCCCGTCCTTGTGCAGGCCCACGACCTTGCGCCCGATACCGATGATATGCGCTTCCCCGCCAGCCATGTAGCGTCGCAGATAATCATCATGGTGTCCCCGGTACGGTTCGGGCATCAACAGCTTGATATTCTGGCCGTGGAGATCGTCGGCCGTATAGCCGAACAGGCGTTCCGTGGCAGGATTTGAATATTCCACGCTGCCATCCTGGTCGATGATCACGACGGCATCCGGCACTGCCTCGAACAGGCTCCGGAAACGTTTGCCCTGCACTTCCAGTTCCGTCACCTGCTGCTCGATACGACCGGCCATGCTGGCAAAGGCCTGTGCCAGCTGGCCCACTTCATCCTGCCTGCTCTGCTCGGGCAATTGCGGCGGGTGGCCCGGTGCATAGCGGCTGACTTCACGCGTGACCCGCTCCAGGGGCGCGATAAACACCCGCACCATCCACACCACCACGAGGGCACCGATCAGTATGAACGGGATCATGAGTGCCGCATTCCGGCGCCGGGCCTGGTTGACATCCGCGAGGATGAGCGCACGTGGCATGGTCAGGGCAATCAGCAGGTCCTTGCCGCCGGTTGTCTCCAGCGGCAAGCGGCTGACGTAGGCCACCACCGGCTCTCCGGCCCCCGCCGGCAGAACATCCTCCAGATCCAAACCGGCACCGGCCTTCGTCTGAAACACCGCCTCGGTGAAATCGTCCTGGATCTGGAAGCGCCGGTCACGCTCGAAACCGAAGGTCTTGTCCGGGTCGGGGTGATAAAGATAGTCACCCACCTGATTCGCGATGTAGAACGTGAGATCGGGTGTAACCATCTCCCGCGCCACATCGAACACCCGGCGTATATCCAGATTGATAATTACAATGGCAAAGGGTGTGCCATCCTTGCCTGCAACGGCCAATCCGGCACGCAATACCGGCTGCGCGGGTTCGACGATCTGACCCTGTTCCCGGTGCAGGTCGATTTCAGACCAGGTCAGCTCGCCTGGCGGCTTGTCCAGTATCTGCAGAAAGTATTCACGCTCGGTCTTGTGCTGCAATGCGTCTTCGGGCACACGCCGGACCTGCCCGTCCACCTGGTCGACACGCACCAGTTCCCTGCCTTCATCGGCCGCCCCGATCAGGCGGAGCTGCACATACCAGGGGTGATTGTTGAGTAAAGCCGCGAATACCTCCTGCAGCCGCGCCCTGGCCGGTACGGCAGAGGTGGCCTCGGCGGCATCTGCCGCGCCGCTGTCCATGGCGTTCACCACGGCATGCACGGCCGGACTGCGCACCAGGAATTCGATATCGCGCCGCACAAACTCGAAAATATCCTGCAAGCGGATCGACACGACCTTGCTCTCCTGGGCCAGACGCGCCGTGGAGGCATTGATCAGCAGGTGGGTACCCGACTGGGTGACCGCGATACCCATGAGAATGGCGCTCGTGGCCACGATAATGACCAGGACGATCGAAAGCCGGGTTGCGATTCGACGTTGCATGGAGCTCAACCGGGCAGGTGTCGATGCGGGGATATCATGCGCTGACGTTATACAGGCATGCGACCCCGGCAGCCAGTCTTCGCCGGCATGCCCCGGGTAAATGGCACGCATGTCCCCGACCCTCGCAGCGCGGCACGCCCCGGGCACCGGTCATCATGAAACAGGCTCCCTGCCCACCAGCGGGACGAAGGCAACACCGAGGATGTCTTTCTGGTGCAAGGTACCGTCCGCGTCTTTCTGCACCAGCAGCA
>JBATJF010000274.1:0-6186 GCA_049668345.1 Gammaproteobacteria bacterium | reverse complement strand
GCGGCCGCCTCGCGCAACGCGTCCAGGATGAGCTGTTCGGACTGCGAGTCCAGGCTCGAGGTGGCCTCGTCGAACACCAGGATGCGCGGGTTCTTCAGGACGGCGCGCGCAATGGCGACACGCTGCTTCTCGCCGCCGGACAGTTTCAGACCGCGTTCTCCGACCACCGTCTCATAGCCCTCTGGCAGGGCGGTGATGAATTCATGCAGGTTGGCCAGGCGCGCGGCCCGCTCGACCTGGTCGCTTGTCGCCCCCGGGTGTGCATAGGCGATGTTGTAGTACAGCGATTCGTTGAACAGCACCGTGTCCTGCGGCACGATGCCGATAGTGCGACGCAGGCTGTCCTGGCTGACTTCGCGGATGTCCCGGCCGTTGATCAGGATGCGTCCCTGCGTGATGTCGTAGAAGCGGAACAGCAGGCGCGCAAGGGTCGACTTGCCGGCACCGCTCGGACCGACGATGGCCACTTTCTGGCCCGGCTGCACGGTAAAGCTGATGTTGTGCAGGATCGGGCGCGCCGGGTCGTAGGCGAACGACACCTGCTCGAAGCGGATCTCCCCCGTGCCGGCATCCAGTGCGGGCGCGTCCGGCCGGTCGGTGATCTCCGGGGTGCGCTCGAGTACCTCGAACATCAGGTGCATGTCGGTGAGCGCGTGTTTCAGCTGGCTGTAGACCACGCCGAGGAAACCGAGCGGGATGAACAGCTGCAGCAGGAAGGCGTTCACCAGCACCAGGTCGCCCAGCGTCATGGTGCCGGCAACCACGCCCTGCGCGGCCAGCATCATGATCAGCGTGACGCCCGAGGCGATGATCGCCGACTGGCCGAAGTTCAGCGCCGACAGCGAGGTCTGGCTCTTCACGGCCGATTCCTCCCAGCTGTGCAGGCTGTCGTTGTAGCGCCGCAGCTCGTAGTCCTCGTTGCCGAAGTACTTCACGGTTTCGTAATTCAGCAGGCTGTCGATGGCCTGGGTATTTGCCTTCGAGTCGAAGGCATTCATGCTGACGCGATACTTCATGCGCCATTCGGTGATGTACATGGTGAACGCGATGTAGAGGACCACGGCGACGAAGGTGACCACGGCGAACCAGACGTCATAGCGCGTCAGCAGGATGCCGGCGATCAGGGTGATCTCGACCAGCGTAGGCAGGATGCTGAACACCATGTAGTTCATCAGCGAGCTGACACTGCGCGTGCCGCGCTCGATGTCGCGCGACAGGCCGCCGGTCTTGCGTTCCAGGTGAAAACGCAGCGACAGGCGGTGCAGGTGTTCCAGCACCTTGAGCGAGACCTGGCGCATGGCGCCGTGGCGCACGCGTGCGAACACGGAATCGCGCAGCTCGTTGAACAGCGAGCTGGTCAGCTTGAGGGCGCCATAACCGAGCAGCAGGGCCAGCGGCAGCACCAGCACCTCGGTCTTGCCCACGTCCAGCCTGTCGACGATGCCTTTCAGCACCAGCGGCACGCCGACATTGGCGACCTTGGCCAGTACCAGGAAGGCGAGCGCCAGCAGCACGCGGCCGCGGTAGGTCCACAGGAACGGCGCCAGCGCGCGCAGCGTCCGGATATCATAGCCGGCGCTGCCGGGCATGTCGGTGGGGCGGTGGATTTGCATGGTATGCCGAACCTGTAAGCGGAACGCACTATTCTCACAGAATCGGCACGCAGGCGGTACCGTGGTTCAGTCCGGCGCGCGGCGGTCCGGGTCATGGCCCTGTTTTCAGGCCGCCTGGCCTGTATAATGCGCCGGCCTGAAAATCAGGCCGGATGACGGGACATACGCATGCCAATCTATGAATATCAGTGCACTGCCTGCGGGCATACCTTCGATACCCTGCGGAAGATCAGCGAACCGCCCCTGACGCGCTGCCCCGAATGCGGGGCAGAGGCGCTGAAAAAACTGATCTCGCCCAGCGCCTTCCGCCTCAAGGGCGGCGGCTGGTACGAGACCGACTTCAAGACCGGCACCAGGAAGAACGTCGCCGGTGGCGACAAGCCCGCCAAGGGCGATTCCGGGAAGCCGGCCAGCAAGGACTCCGGAGACACCTCCAAGCCCAAAAAGTGAGTCGGATCAGTCTGATATTGCGCCTCCTCGCGCAACCCCGTACCATTTCACGCTTTCCAACGCCCTCGACCGGAATCCAGCCATGCGCAGCCTTTACTGTGGAGAACTCAACGCGGCCCACCTCGACCAGGAGGTGACCCTGTGCGGCTGGGTGCATCGCCGGCGCGACCATGGCGGTGTGATCTTCATCGACCTGCGCGATCACCGCGGCCTGGTGCAGGTGGTGTTCGACCCGGATGACGCACAGACCTTCGCCAGCGCCGAGCGGGTGCGCAACGAGTACGTGTTGCAGGTCACCGGCAAGGTGCGGCGACGCCCGGCGGGCACCGAGAATCCGGACATGCCGACCGGTGAGGTGGAGGTGTTCGGAACGGCGCTGGTCGTGCTGAACAGCGCCGAGACGCCGCCGTTCCAGCTCGACGATACCGATGTCAGCGAGGAGAACCGGCTGCGCTACCGCTACATCGACCTGCGCCGGCCGCTCATGCAGGACCGCCTGCGCCTGCGCGCCCGCATCACCCGCGCCATGCGCAACTACCTGGATGGACACGGCTTCATCGATGTCGAGACGCCGATGCTGACGCGTTCGACGCCGGAAGGCGCGCGCGACTACCTGGTGCCGAGCCGCACGCATCCGGGCGAGTTCTTTGCGCTGCCGCAGTCGCCGCAGCTGTTCAAGCAGCTGCTGATGATGGGCGGCGTGGACCGTTACTACCAGATCGCCCGCTGCTTCCGCGACGAGGACCTGCGCGCCGACCGCCAGCCGGAATTCACCCAGCTCGATATCGAGACCTCGTTCCTCGCCGAGGACGACATCATGGACATCACCGAGACCATGGTGCGCGGCCTGTTCCACGACGTGCTCGATGTCGCGCTGCCGGAGCCGTTTCCGCGAATGACCTATCACGAGGCCATGCGCCGCTTCGGCACCGACCGCCCCGACCTGCGCATCCCGCTGGAGCTGGTCGATCTCGGCGACCTGATGCAGAAGGTGGAGTTCAAGGTATTCTCCGCGCCGGCGAACGATGCCGACGGGCGCATCGCGGCGCTGCGGATGCCGGGCGGCGGCGAAATCAGCCGCAAGGACATCGACGAGTACACGAAGTATGTGAGCAAGTACGGTGCGAAGGGGCTGGCCTATATAAAGGTCAACGATGTCGCGGCCGGGCGTGAAGGGCTGCAATCGCCGATACTGAAGTTCCTGCCCGATGACGTGGTGATGGCGCTGGTCGAGCGTACCGGCGTTGCGAACGGCGACCTGGTGTTCTTCGGCGCCGACAAGGCGAAGATCGTCAACGAATCGCTCGGCGCGCTGCGCGTGAAACTGGGCCACGATCGCGGCCTGGTGCAGGGCGCGTGGGCGCCGGTGTGGGTGGTGGATTTCCCCATGTTCGAGCGCGACGAAAAGGCCAACCGCTGGATGGCGCTGCACCATCCGTTCACCGCGCCCAACATCGACGATCCGGCGCAGCTCGCCTTCGATCCGGGCAATGCATTGTCACGTGCCTATGACATGGTGCTGAACGGCACCGAGCTGGGCGGCGGTTCCATCCGTATCCACAACACCGATATGCAGGAGGCGGTGCTGCGCCTGCTCGGCATCGGCGAGGAGGAGGCGCGCGAGAAGTTCGGCTTCCTGCTCGATGCGCTGCGCTACGGCTGCCCCCCGCACGGCGGTATCGCCTTCGGTCTTGACCGGCTGGTGATGCTGATGTCCGGCGCGCACTCGATCCGCGAGGTGATGGCCTTCCCCAAGACCCAGACCGCCTCCTGTCCGCTCACCAATGCACCGTCGGCCGTGGCCCCGGGCCAGCTGATCGAACTCGGCATTCACCTGCGCAAGCCGCCGCTGCTGGAGTCCTGATCGGGCAGGCGGCACGGGTAGTGCCGCGTGTCGCCGCACTTCCGCACGTAGCTTCCGGTGATGGTGCATCGCAGGGAGCAGATCCCGGAACGGAGTGAAACGCACGATGTGCAGCGCGGGGGTGTCGAGCCCCGGATGCAGGCGTTACTGCACGTACGTGCTTCAGGAAACGCTGTTCTACCGGTCATTGCGACGACTGCATGGAGTAGGTAAGCCATTATTACGTGCATGGCCCGGGTCGGGAGGCTGGCCTGGGCCATGCCAGAGTCGTGAGTACCAGAACAGGTGTCTTGAGCGACGAAGCAGTCACCGGCTGATTGATCATGTATTCAAATGATTGTTTCACTGCGTTCGACATGACAGGTTACATGGCTTGCCTGAGTTATCTTGAATCTGCCCGCTGTAACGCGGGGTTACTCACACGGACCGATCGCGCGAGGAGGGTACGCACATGAAAAGAAATCTCTTCCTGATGCTCGGTGTGACTGCCCTGACCCTGGTGGTTGCGCTGGGGCTGATCCGCACACTGGCGCCCGGTCTGCTGGGGGGGCCGACCGACCTGCAGCTGGTGCAGCTCGATGAGCGGGTGCCTCCGTTCTTCGCGGGCGTGTTCCGGGAAGAGCACACCAGCAGCCGGGAGTTTCTCCTCAAGGACCCGCTGACCCGCGTGCGGGCGCGGCCTTTTCTACAGTCCATCCCTGGCGCAGGCCCGCATGATGTGCTGGGATTCCGTAACGCCGCGGTACCCGTGGCCGCGGATATCGTGACCATCGGCGACAGCATGACCTATGGCAACAACGCGGTCATGGAAGAGAACTGGCCGGCCTGGATGCTGGCCGCCCTGCAGCGCGAGGACATGAAGGTCTACAACATGTCCACCGGCGGCTGGGCGGCGGTCCAGTACCTCGACATGCTGGACCATGCGGCATCGTTCCGTCCCTATCTCGTGGTGGTTGCGTTCTACACCGGCAATGATCCACTCGAATCCCTGCAGATGGTGAACGGTAACGAGAACTGGCACTGGCTGAAGGAGCGCGCCGGCATTGCCGACGGGGTGACGATGAAGGGGTTGCCGGCGTTCTCGCTGGATATACCCCCGGAGGAGCAGTGGCCGGTGACCTTCGGCGATGGTGTCGCGACCGTGTTCACGCCGCAGTTGCGGCTGATATCCAACACCGGGCATCCGGGCGTCGATGCCGGCTATGCGCTCATGGCAACGGCCGGCCGGCTGCTTGCAGACAAGGCGAAACAGCTGGGCGTGCAACTGATGTTCACCATCATTCCGACCAAGGAGCTGGTTTACGCGGACAAGGTAAGCGCGGAGGGGCTCGATGCGCCGGAACCCTACCGCGCGCTGGTCAGCGCGGAGGCCGGGCGGGTCGAGGCCCTGGCCGTGCAATTGCAGGCCATCGAGGGGACGCAATATGTTGACGTGGTGAAGTCCCTGCAGCAAGCCGCCCTCGGCAACACGGCGCTTTACCCGAATGACACCAACGGTCATCCGCTGGCGGCCGGTTACCGGGTGATCGGCGAAAGCATTGCCGTGGCAGTTGCCGGGCTGGTGCCGGTACCGGCCAGCGGTCTGTATGCCTACGCCAGTGACAACGAAATCTTTCTGGTGCTGGTGAACGATGAGGGCCTCTGGTACTTCCAGTCGGAAGCGGTCATTGAGGAAAATGGCTGGCCGGCGGGTGAAGTCCCCATGATCACCTCGCGCCAGTTGCTGGGCCTGCCATTCAAGGGTGTCATCGAGCGGGCCGATCCGGAGCGCTTCGGCCCCGCCTGTTGCCAACCCCGGTAGCGGAAGGGGTGAATGCGGGCGCATCAATACCGCAGGTTTGTGCGCAATGCTAGAATGCCGCGAAAGTGTATTAACGAGGTAGCAACACATGGCAGGACACAGTAAATGGGCGAATATCCAGCATCGCAAAAATGCCCAGGACGCCAAGCGCGGCAAGCTGTTCACCAAGCTGATCCGCGAAATCACCGTCGCTGCACGCATGGGCGATCCGGACCCGGCGTCCAACCCGCGTTTGCGCATGGCGGTGGACAAGGCGCTCACCGCCAACATGACCAAGGACACCATCGAGCGCGCCATCAAGCGCGGCTCGGGCGCCGCGGAAGGTGACAACTTCGAAGAGGTGCGCTACGAGGGTTACGGTCCCGGCGGTGTCGCGGTCATGGTCGACTGCATGACCGACAACCGCAACCGTACCGTGGCCGAGGTGCGCCATGCCTTCAGCAAGGACGGCGGCAATC
>JBATJF010000273.1:0-3651 GCA_049668345.1 Gammaproteobacteria bacterium | reverse complement strand
TGCGTTGCAGGGGAGAAACATCAGGTCGAGGGGCAATTGCAACAGTTTACGCGCACCCTGGACGCCATGCGCGAATCGATGTGCAGAATGACGGAAGGCCTCTCCGTTTTGCAGGGAGATGCTGCCAGTCCTCAGGATTCCAGCGTGATACCCGGGAGGAGTGGTGACATTGAAGAGTGAATTGCAGGCGGGACCTGACCGGTCTGCTGGCGCAGAAGCGGACTTCGGCGAACCCGGGCAGATGTCCCCGCAGCAGGTAGACGAACTTCAGGCACAGGTTGTCCGGCAGGCGGAACAACTGGAGTCGCTTGGTGCCGAGCGAAACTCACTTCTGACCATATCCTCCTCCCTGCAGGAAGAGGTGGCGCATTTGCGTCACGCACTGTCGCAGTCAGCTACTGCCGAAGATGACGGAATAGAAGATATTGTCATAGAGTCTGCGATTCCCGAAGAGCCGTCCAGCGAACTGGAAAGTATCACGCGTGAGCGCGATGCCTTGAAAGAACGCCTGGCAAGCCGGGAAGAAGGTGATGCGGAACTCAGGGAAACTGTTGAGTCGCTGCGGAAACAGCTCAAGGCGCGTGAAAACGCTGCTGAAGAACAGATCGCAAGTATCAAGAAGGCGCTGGAACTCGAGCAGCAACGGCTTGCCGTGTTGCAGGCAGAGAGCGACGCAAGGGATACGCAACTCGAGAGTTCATGTGTTGAATCGAGCCAGAAGGACGTCGATCTGGGTATTCTGCGCGACGAACTCGAGGTCGCCCGTCAACAGGTGCGTGACCTGAAGATGCTGGTTGAGCAGGGTGATGAGCGCGTCAAGAGTCTTGAGGATGACTACCAGGATACCGCCAGGAAGTCGCACGAGGATCTGAAACGCAAGAATGATATTGAAAAAGAGATGCAGGGCCAGATTGATCGCCTGCGGAAGCAGCTGGAGCAAACGTCCCGCGACTATCAGAAGTCACGGGTCAGTGCCCAGGAAGACATGGATAATCTGCGCGACGAATTGCATAGCGAGCGCCAGGCCCGCGCAGAGGAGCGGGCGCAGATGGCGGCGCGCCAGCGCGAGCTCAAGGAACAGCTTACGGCGGTCGCCACGGAACATGAGGTAAATTTCAGCAAGCAGTCAGACGTGATCGAGGGGGCGGTGGATGCGGTGCGTGCGGAAGAGCGCAACCGTCTGCAGGGCGTGCTCGACGCCCATGCCGCTATCGAAGAACAGCTCGCGAAGGTACAGCTGGAACTGCAACAGGCGCACGCAGAAATGGTGGTGTTCCGCCACCAGGAAAGAGAGCGCAACCAGGCCGATATCAAGCTGATGGAGGAGCAGTACCGGCAGGCGGAAACCGCCATCAAGCAGCTCGAATCACAGCTCAGGCAGCTGACCCGGGAGCGTGACAGTGCTCTGGAAGAACAAAACGGGCTGCGTGAAAAGGTCAACACGCTGCGTGGAGAGGTGGAAGTCGCGCGCGGCCTGATGAATGTCTCAGGGCCCGGACAACTTGAAGACCCGGCCCGCCTGCGCAAGCAACTCGACGAGACACGCAAGAATGTCGAAATAGCCGTTCGCCTGCGTGCCGAGGCGGAGGCCGCGCGTGACAGGCTGCTCAACGAACGAAATGCCCTGCTTGCCCAGCTCGAGAATACATCCGGCGCGGAAATGCCGCTGCATATCCCATCGCTGGACGAGATCGACACAAAGGAGACCCGCAGCACCGCGCAGCATGCCGGTACACCGTTTGATTTCGGTTCGGCCAGTCAGTTACGGACCGCTCCGACGCAGGTCCCTTCGGCTGATGCCGGCGTTGCAGGCAGGCGTCTGCCAGTCGGTCTGGGTGGTCTGGCTGGATTGCTGGTGGCAGGTGCAATTGCCGCTGCAGGATGGTGGCTGGTCGGCAGTCAGCACTCCGGCCCGGATGTTGAGGTGACCGCGCAACCTGACGTGCCGCAGGCTGTGGCTGAAACCGTGAATACGCCTGTTGATACAGGGCCATCCAGCGACCGCATGGCTGCCGAGCGGCCTGCGCAGGTCTCGCCACAACCCCTGATGCCCGAGCCGAGACAATGGCCTGTCCAGGCAGACGTTCAGGCAAGGGTAGACGAGCAACAGATGGAACAGCGCATGGCTGGCATACCGCCTGCCGTGCAGGCATCGCCTCCGGGTCGGAAGGTGAACGAGACTGCTGATATGCTGATGGCGAAAAGCGCGGCCGGTTCGTCAGCCTTGCCCAAGTCGACACGCCCGGTCAGGCAGTCTGTGCTGCGCACCTACAGCGATACCCTGAAAAACGGTGGGGAGGGTCCGGTGATGGTGGAACTTGCCGTAGCCGGCTATTTCATGGGCAGTTACGGCAACTCGCTGAATTACGAGGAAGGTCCGCGCCACCTTGTCAAGCTGCCGGGGTTTTCCATTGGCAAATACGAAGTGACATTCGCCGAGTACGACCGGTTTGCACGGGCCACCGGTCGTCGTCTGCCCTATGATGAAACCTGGGGACGTGGTGATCAGCCGGTTATCAACGTCTCCTGGGCGGATGCGCAGGATTACGTAGACTGGCTGTCTGTACAGACCGGACATGCATACCGCCTGCCCAGTGAGGCGGAGTGGGAATACGCCGCCCGCGGCGGGAGTCACTGGATGTACTGGTGGATGGCTGCCGAGGACGACGAGGCGATGGACGGGGTCCGGGCGAACTGCCATAACTGCGGCAGCGAGTGGGACGGGGTGCGCACCGCCCGGGTTGGCCAGTTCCCTGCCAATGCGTTCGGCCTGTATGACACGGCGGGCAATGTTCAGGAGTGGACCGCTGACTGTTACCACGACAGCTACGATGGCGCGCCTCTGGACGGCAGTGCCTGGGTAAGGCCGCACTGCACCCAGCGCGTGGTGCGCGGCGGCGGATATACGAGCCCGCTGGACACGCTGCGCAGTGCCAAGCGCGGGCAGCTTGATCAGGATACCCGGCTCGACAATCTTGGCTTTCGTGTGGTTCGGGAAAATTGAGGCTTATATTTGCCTGAATATGCCTGCGATGTGGAGTGAGGTGGCGTGGTTGACATCGACACGCGCTAACGTAGTCTGCCTGCATGCAAGCAACAACTGACCGAATCCTGCTCTGCCGACTTGATGACATCAGCGTGCCGGGAAGCCGCGGCCTGACCGTTGCATGCGGCGATTACCCACATGACATCTTTCTCGTGCGCACAACTGCCGGAATATTCGGGTATCTCAACAGTTGTCCGCATACCGGTGCACCGCTGGACTGGGTGCCGGACCGTTTCCTGAGCATGGACCTGACTCATATCCAGTGTTCGACCCATGCGGCCCTGTTCAATGTGCATGACGGTGTCTGCATCGCCGGCCCCTGCATTGGTGATGCGCTGAGGCCGGTTCCCCTCATGGTCGATGAGGAAGCCGTGTTTCTGCTGCGGCGCGAGTTTTGTTGCCGGCGGGGCGCGGCTGACATGCCGTGAATGTGGCTGGCCTGTTCCCCCCTCGACAATTCCCGGTGCAGTTCTTGCTGTGGGACTTCCCCTGATTGAGTGGGTAACACATCAATTCAGACGAGACGCATTGCTTCTATTGGCAAGGTTGTTGGCCGATCTCATCGGCCCTCCTGTAGGGTCGAATTCATTCGACCAGCGGTGCTT
>JBATJF010000272.1:0-1662 GCA_049668345.1 Gammaproteobacteria bacterium | reverse complement strand
TTGAGGTGCTGATCGGGCGCGTGCGCAAAAAGCTCGGCATCGACCTGATCCAGACGCGCCGGGGCTTCGGCTACGTCATCGAGACGCGGAACCCGTGACGCAACGTTCGCTTCGCTTCCGCCTGCTGGCATCTGCCGGCGTCTCAGTCATTGTCGCGCTGCTTATTGCCGGCATGAGCCTGACAGTGATATTCGAGCACCACGTCAAACGCCGCATCGGCACCGAACTGGAAACCTATCTGAAGCAGATTGTCGCCGGCATCAGTCTGATGCCGGATGGTCGTGTCACCACAACCGCAGCGCTGGCCGATCCGCGCTTCGATCAGCCGATCAGTGGACTTTACTGGCAGGTTCAGGACGAGCAGCGCCCGCGGCTGCTGCGCTCCCGTTCATTGTGGGACGATGTCATTACGCTCCCCGATGACAGACTCGCACCCGGCACCGTCCATGAACATGATCTGCCAGGACCTGCCGGACAATCCCTGCTGGTTCGGGAACGCCAGATTGTCCTCCGCCACGCCGGCGACGAACGCCGGATCCGCATCATCGTGGCCACGGACAAACGCAGTCTTGCCGAGGCACGCAACGCCTTCGCTGCCGATATGCTGCCCTATCTTGCGGTGATGGCAGCGGTCCTGCTGGCAGCGGCCTGGATACAGGTCCGCATCGGACTGGCGCCGCTGGATGACGTACGCCGCGGCGTCATGGAAATCCGCTCAGGGACATCGTGTCGCCTCGAAAGCCGGCATCCCGATGAAGTCATGCCACTCGTCGACGAGATAAACGGATTACTCGAAGCACAGGAGAAAACGATTGAACGCGCGCGCGCATGGACCGCGGATCTTGCGCATGGACTCAAGACGCCACTGTCGGTGCTGACGGCCGATGCGCAACGCCTGCGAGATGAGGGTAGCACTTCAATCGCTGACGATCTGGATCAACTCGCCGAAACCATGCGCCGGCGCGTCGACCGGGAACTGATACGTGCCCGTGTCCGCTCGGGCGTTCAGAGCAGACGGGTGCGCGCCGAAGTGGCCGAAACTGTCAACCGCATTGTCCGCACCCTGAAACGCACGCCCCGTGGTAGCGTTTTGCAATGGAATGTCGAGGCGCCCGGGGGAGTCGATGCCGCCATTCTGGCCGATGACCTGGCCGATCTCCTGGGCAACATCCTGGAGAATGCAGCCAAGTGGGCCAACGGGATGGTTGCTGTCGCCGTAGCCACGGGCAACGGTGTCATCATCACGGTCGAGGATGACGGGCCCGGCGTACCGGCAGGCCAGCTGGACAACCTGGGACTGCGTGGCATGAGGCTGGACGAGCAGAAGCAAGGCACCGGTCTCGGGCTTGCCATTGCCCGGGATATCGTCGAGGCCTATCACGGTGATTTGCTGTTCAGCCATGCACCAACGGGAGGCCTGGCGGTGGTTGTTCGACTGCCAGCCGCGACGTGAGGCAGTCTTTCCCATGACTGGATGGCGGAGAGGGAGGGATTACTCGCGCTGCGCGCTCGCCCTGCGGGCCGTTGCCGCGCAGCGGCAACGTTCTTCGGCGCGTTCTGCGCCTTGTCGAAGCAACTTGTTTATGAATAAGACATATCGAGGGTGCGACAAAATCGCCGGAGCGATTTCGAACAGCAACGCAAGGCGGCGCTGGCCCGAAG
>JBATJF010000271.1:0-1815 GCA_049668345.1 Gammaproteobacteria bacterium | reverse complement strand
TACCGCGGGCGACCCGGATGGCCGCGAACGCGGTATCGCCATCCATATCCTGCTCGAGCACCTGAGCCGCGCGCCGCAACCGGCCGATGCCGCCCTGCGCACACGGCTCGCCGGCCTGCTGCGGCGCGAGACCGGCGACCCCGAGTTTGCACAGTGGTGGCAACACGCCCTCGACGTCGTGCAGGACGCACGGCTGGCGGCACTGTTCGATGCCGGCCGTTTCACGCGGGCCTGGAACGAGGTGCCGGTGCAGTACCTCGAGGATGACCGCCTGGTGCACGGCATTATCGACCGCGTGGTGCTGACCGAAGACAGTGTCACGCTGATCGACTACAAGACGCACCACCATGCTGCACCCGGCACGACGGGCGAGCTGGTCGGCGCCTACCGCGCACAGATGCAATGCTATGCCAGCGCGGCGCGCCGGCTCTGGCCACAACACCGCCTGCACACCTGCCTGCTGTTCACGGCCATCCGTGAACTGGTCAGCCTGGATGGGTTACAATCCGGCGACTGAACTACGCAACCGGACGATATTACGGTTAATTATATGAATGACTTGCAGAACATTACTGATGTAACACTCGAAACTTTTCCCGCGCAGGTACTGGAACGCTCGCGGCAGGTTCCGGTGCTGGTCGACTACTGGGCGGACTGGTGCGGGCCGTGCCAGATGCAGATGCCGGTGCTGAAGAAACTGGTCGAGGACTATGCCGGCAAGTTCGTGCTGGCCAAGGTCGATACCGACCAGCAGCGCGAGCTGGCCGTACAGCACAACATCCGCAGCCTGCCGACCATGCGGCTGTACCGGAATGGTGACATGGCCGAGGAAATCCTTGGCGCGCAGACCGAGTCGACCCTGCGCATCCTGCTCGACCGCTATGTCGAGCGCGAGTCGGACCAGATGCGCAACCAGGCGCGTGCCCTGTTCGAACAGGGTGAACGGGCACAGGCGCTGGAACTGCTGGCCACGACGCATGCGCAGGAACCGGACAATCACCAGGTCACGCTGGATTACGCGGAACTCTGCCTGGGGACCGGCAGTGTGCAGCTGGCGGAACAGCTGCTGGGCGAACTGCCCTTCGATGTACGCAGCGAGGCCGAGGCCGTGCGCCTGCGCGCGCTGCTTGATTTCACAAAGGCCGCCGGGGCAACGGAGGATCTGGCCGACCTGGAACAAGCCGTCGCGACAACCCCCGACGACAGTGCATTGCGCTACCGGCTGGGCGCCGCCTGCGTGCTGTCCGAACGGCTGGAAGCGGCACTGGAGCACTTCCTGTACCTGCTGCAGCACGACCGCGCGTTCCAGGACGATGCCGGCCGCAAGGCCATGCTGGCTGTGTTCGACCTGCTCGGCAACGAGGGTGAGCTGGTGAGCAGATACCGGCGCAGGATGTCCACCGCGCTGCTGTGAGCCCGCGCACCCCGGCAATCACTCGCACAGGGGTCGCAGAGGATTTGGCAGAACACTCCCTTGCGCCAAGGCGCAAAGAAAAATAATGGCCACGGAATCACACGGAAAGAAAAAAACCAGCCTCCTTCAGTCTCACAACGCGGAGGGACCTGCAGGAGCGGACATTGTCCGCGACCTTTTCACATCTCGCAAAGATCCGCATGAAATGCGCTCCTGCAAAAAACGCCATGGATTTTATTTTTCCGTGTTATTCCGTGTGATTCCGTGGCCATTGTTCTTTTCACGTGTCACATATCAATTGCAGGGTGCACTCCCGGTGTACCGCTAACGGTGCGTAAAACGCACCCTACGCCTGCATTTATTTTTCCGTGTTATTCCGTGGGTTCCGTGGCCATTATCCT
>JBATJF010000270.1:0-2291 GCA_049668345.1 Gammaproteobacteria bacterium | reverse complement strand
GGATTAACCTGGTCACGGTGAGTACCTCATTGTTGAATAATCCGGTTCGTACATGCCTGCGTTCCCACCCCATTGTTGCACATACGAGAGCGGGCCCCGTCCGCAATCATTTTAAACAACCTCTTGCACGCAAGATGCGCTCCTGCCTCATGTCCCCCGCAACCGGTCCAGGCACAGGCGCTGGCGGGAATCGAACAGGTGACGCGCGCCGATGGTGACCGCGGCCAGCGTACCCAGGCCGGTGCCGGTGGTGATGAGGAACATGATCAGGATCTGGTATTTCACCGCTTCAACCGGCGCCGCACCGGCCAGGATCTGGCCGGTCATCATGCCCGGCAGGCTGACCACGCCGGCGGCTGCCATGGCATTGATGATAGGGATCATGCCGCTGCGGATGGCCTTGCTGCGATACTCCGAGATCGCCGTGTCCCAGCCTTCGCCGAGCATGAGACGCGCCTCGATAATGTTGCGCTGCTCCCAGGCCGCCTGCGTCAACCGGTCCATGGCAATTGCGATGCCGTTCATGGTGTTGCCGAGCAGCATGCCCAGCAGCGGGATGGCGTATTGCGGCGCATACCAGGGTTCGTCGCCGAGGATCACCACCAGTGCGAAAATGGCAACGGCAAAGGAGGACAGGAACATCGAGATGGTGCCGACGGCATAGCCCCACCAGCCACGAAAGCGGCGCTCCTGGCGCATCATGACCTCGCGCCCGGCGATCAGCAGCATGACTAGCGACAGCAGCGCCACCCAGCCCGGGTGCGAACTGGCGAACAGCGCCTTGAGCACCAGTCCGATCAATGACAGTTGCACCGCGGTCCGGGTCGCCGCGACGACGAGCTGCCCGCCGATACCGGTGCGCAGGCGAATCGACAGCAGCGACAGCAGCAGCACCAGCACGGCGGCAATCGCGAGATCGTAAGTGTCGAGTATGATCATTGCCGTGCTTCCATGGCGCGTTCCTCGAGTCTGCCGTCCCTGAGCTCGACATGGCGGTTCGCCACGCGCGCGACCTGGGTGCGGTCATGGCTGACCCAGATCACCGCGGCGTCGTGCGTCTTTATATAGTCGTCGATCACCGCCTCGACACGGTGCGTGTTCTCGGCATCCAGGTTCGCGGTGGGTTCGTCCAGCAACAGTACGCGCGGCCGGTTCGCGAGCAGGCGCAAAAGCGCCAGGCGTTGCCGCTCCCCGCTGGACAGGCGCGACACCGGCTGCTCCAGTACCGCCTCGGCAAGACCCAGTTCTGTCAGTGCCACGGGCATGCCGTTGACGAAATGATCATGTGCACGCGGCAGCCACCAGCTGCTTTCCGGCGGCAGCAGGCCGGCCTGGCGACGCCACTGCTCGGGCGCAATGTCCTCTGCGGACACCCCATCCAGCCACAAGTCGCCGCCATGCGGATCGATGTCGGCAATGGCGCGCAACAGCTGCGACTTGCCGCTGCCCGACTCTCCGGTGATGCACAGGCAATCCCCGGCCGCCAGCGACAGCGACACGGGACCGAGCATCGGCCGGGACAGGTCCTTGATTTGCAGCAGGGGCGGTGTTTTACTCATTGCGCAGAGGGGTCAGACCCCGTTGTTTCGATGGAATGGTCATACCGGACCACCCGGAGACCATACACTAAAAACGGGGTCTGCCCCCTCACCTTGAGAACAATCCAGAGGCCATTATGTCAGAACCGACCATCGCACAAAAAGCGCCCTATGCACAGGATCTCGAACCCGGCACCTACTGGTGGTGCGCCTGCGGCAAATCGAAGCAGCAGCCGTTCTGCGACGGCTCGCACAAGGGCAGCGAATTCCAGCCGGTGAAATTCGAAATCACCGAAAAGAGAAAAGCCTGGCTGTGCGGCTGCAAGCACAGCAAGGACATGCCGTTCTGCGACGGCACGCATAAAAGCCTGTAGTAGCGAATCCCATCCGCGATCTTTTCAAACACCCTGTCGCGCGATGTACAGGGATGTATGAGTGCCGTGGAACACAGGGAGAAGGTGAGACCATTTTTTACGGGCATAGCCCGGGTCGAGAGGCTGGCCTGGGCCATGTGCGGGAACGGCCATGGTATGCGCCCCTGCAACTTACCTGGCGCTTCTGTGCGAATGATATCCACGAATTAACAAAGGGCGCCGAAGCGCCCTTTTCGTTGCGCATAACCGAACGCGTTACAGGTTATACCCCACCTCGTCATGCAGCACGATATCGAGGCCTTCGGTTTCCTGGTCACTGCTGACTCGCAGGCCGATGACGGCATCGAGCAGTTTGAGGATGATCCAGGAGAGAACGGCG
>JBATJF010000269.1:0-8927 GCA_049668345.1 Gammaproteobacteria bacterium | reverse complement strand
GGCCTCCTCGTAGATGGCCGTTCCAGAATGCCCGGCAGTGTCGACACTGCAAGCACCCGCCAGCAGTACAACGGTTACGGAAAACACCCGTGTTTTGGATTCAGACAGGTCATGACACACTGCTTGGGGGTCGGCTGCTCTCCCTGTAAACGTGTCGCGTGTGTGAACGGGGTTAAACCGGGTTCATTATTACCGACTGCGCGCCACAATACCGGCATCCGCCAGGTTAGCGCGAATGGCACGGCGCCGACCGCCTTGACAATGCGCAGACGTGTCCTAGTGTTAATGCATGCTCCCCACCCCAGGAGGCAGGCCTTTCCGGTCAGCTGTGACGCCAGTGGAAGGCACTGCAGTGACATACCATGGCTGCAATGACACACCCGGTTGAACACCTCGGCGACCTGCTTGGCAGCGAGGGTTTTCTCGATGACCCGCTCGACTGGACCGAGGACGTCGCCATCAGTCTCGCGCAGTGCGACGGCCTGCCGGAACTGACCCGCGATCACTGGCTGATCATTCGCGCCCTGCGTGAACATTTTCAGCGCTTCGGCACGTCACCGCCGGCATTCAGTCACCTGTGCAACAAACACCACCTCGGCCGGCATTGCGTGGAACGTCTGTTTCGCAGTGAACGCGAGGCGTGGCGCATCGCGGGACTGCCCGACCCGGGTGAGGAAGCGAAAACCTATATGCAGTGACCGGCCATGCACGGACCGGTCCCCGGAGATGAACATGAAACGACGACTGTATTTTCTGCTACCCGATGTCGCCCATACCCGCGCGGTGATCGATGATCTGACGAGCAGCGGCATCCGCTACAAGACCATGCACGTGGTGACAAGACCGGGCATGAAGACGGGCGATTTGCCGGTTGCCGCCTCCAGTCAGCTCAGGGACGCCGGCGGACGACTGGAAACCCTGTTGTGGGACGGTAACCTGGCGATATTCTTCGTTGCCCTGCTGGCAGCGGCCGGGCTGTTGTTACTGCAGGTACACTGGACCTGGCTGCTGATACCGGTCGCCATCATGCTGGTCACATTCGCGGCAGGCGTGGTATTTACGTCACGCATTCCCAATGTGCACCTGTCGGAGTTCACCGACGCCATTCATCATGGCGAACTGCTGCTGATGGTCGACGTACCGGTACGGCAGGTCTCCTACGTGGAATCGCTGGTGCACCGGCATCACCCCGGGGCAGTGCCCGGCGGTGTCGGCTGGCACCTCGACATCCTGCACGGATGATGCGCCTGTTTTCTGAATCCCGAACCGGTGAGCATTGTGTTCACCGGCCCACCGCCGCACATGCGGAGGAGTTACCGATATGAACAGCAATACATCAGCACATACCCTGCGTTTCGAGGAACTCAACTGGGTTGCCAGCCCGGCGCTGCCGCGTGACCAGGAACAGAGCCACCTGCTGCATCAGCCGGATCACCTGATCGGCACCATCGACCCGATCACCGGACACGACATCGGCGCGGTGGCGGGCCATCCGTTCATCGTGGATGGCAAGCTCACTGTCTATTTCGAGACCGAGCAAACCCGCAAGGCGTTTCTCGAGACACCGCTCAATCATCCCTACGAGCACGCACTGGGACAGCCCTCGGAACTGGATGATCGCGGCGGCTAGTCCGGATTTCTCACCGGGATCCCGGAGAAGGTGAGGCGAGACGCATTGCTTCTGATGACACGGTTGTTGGCCGAATGAATTCGGCCCTACAGCAGGGTCGAATTCATTCGGCCAGCGGTGTTTCATCGTCCTTCAATCAGACCGTAGGGTCGAATTCATTCGGCCAGCGGTGTTTCATCGTCCTTCAATCAGACCGTAGGGTCGAATTCATTCGACCAGCGGTGTTTCATGCGAGCAGGTGTGCTGCAGTGATATCCATAATCAACGGGTAACGACCGCAACAGGCACCCGGCGAGGCATGCGGGCTAGAGGCTGGTCCTGCTGACGGCGCCCAGCGCCTCGATCCGCGCCTGCACGGCAGCCGCATCGAACGCGGCCTGTGTATCGATGCGGATGCAGCTGGCCGCGTCGGATTCCGGCAGTGCCTGCCAGTTCGCCAGTTGATGCTCCAGGACGGCAAGGTCTGCGTCTGAGGCATCCTTCTTGCGCTGCACTATACGTGCGCGCAGCACGTCGGCGGGGGCATGGAATTCCAGGATGACACATGCGACCCCGTGCGTGTCGGCCAGGGTGCGGAACATCGCCAGCTGGTCCGCCTTCAGGCAGGCGGCATCGACGATCACCGAAAATCCCGCCTCCAGCACGGTACCGGCCAGTTCGACGAGCCGGGCATAGGTTCTGCGACCGGCCTCCGGGGTGTAGATCCCCTGCCCGACTGCGGCCTGGCCATCGGCCTGCGCCGGCAGGTCGAACAGGCGCTTGCGCTCCACGTCGGAGCGAATGCGAATGGCACCAAGCTGTTCCAGCAAGGGTTGCGTCAGCGTGGTCTTGCCCGAGGCGGACAGGCCACGGGTGACGAGCAGTACCGGCCTGCTGGCCGCCGTGTAGCGACCCGCCAGCCCGAGGTAGCCGTGAAATGCATCCAGACCGGCGTCCCGACCGGCGCCGCCGGTTCCCGGTTGCGACAGGCGTATCGCCTCTACCTTCGCACGCACCATGGCACGATAGGCCAGGTAGAACGGCAACATGCGCACGCCTGCGTAATCGCCGCCGTGTTCGAGATAGCCATTGAGGAAACGTCGTGCCAGTTGCGCCTGCTCGTGGTCCTGCAGGTCCATGACCAGGAAGGCCACTTCGCTGATGACATCGATCCAGCGCAGGGCCGGATTGAACTCGATACAGTCGAAGGCCAGCGGTCGGTCATCAACCCAGGCCAGGTTGCGCAGGTGCAGGTCGCCGTGACATTCGCGCACAAAGCCACCGGCCTTGCGCGAACCGATCACGCCGCGCAGCCGCTCGAAGGTCTCCCGGCTCCACTCTTCCAGCACGGCGAGCTGTCCCAGCGCGGGGGCATCCTCTCCGATGCAGTCACGCACCTGCCGGAAATTTTCCTCGACCGGCCGGAACACCGTCACGGGATCACCGAATGCGCTATCCGCTGCGGCAACATCTGCCTGGCGGTGAAAATCGGCGACCAGCTGTGCCACGGCATCGAGGTGCAGCGCCGTGAGCGCGCCGCGCGCCAGCATGCGGTCGAACTGCGCCTGCTGCGGGAACTGCGCCATCTGCACGGCGTACTCGATGGCCGCACCCGTCCCGCCCGGCTGCGGTCGTTCCGGTGTGCCGGTGATGGTCACCACGCCGAGGTACAGGTCCGGCGCCAGGCGGCGATTCAGGCGCACCTCTTCCATGCAGCAGTGACGGCGTTTACCGAGCGTGGAGAAATCGAGAAAGCCGAGATCGACGGGCTTCTTGATCTTGTAGACGTAGTCGCCGGTCAGGATGACCCAGGAAATATGGGTCTCGATCAACTCGATCGCCTGCACGGGGTGATCGTATACGGCCGCCTGCTGCAGGGCGGCGATCAGGGTGCGGGACGCTGCGGGGATCCCGGTCATGCCGTTGCGGGCCGCAGGCATCCGCCCACCTGCGGCGTGCAACGGCATCCGGCACGCGTCACGTGGCGCGCTCGAGCCCGGCTACACGCATGAAGGGCTGCGAGAGCTCACCGCGACCATGGCGGTCCATCAGTTCCTCCGCCGTACGGCTGATCTCCGCCAGCGGCCCGGTGAAGAACACCATGCCGAGCTGCAGGGTCGCGCGCACGTCGGCCGCCGGATTGGCGAGATTGGGATGTTCGGGATGCAGGAACACCATCTGGATTTCATCGACCTCGTCCGGTATGCGCTCGCAGCCGCCACCCGGTGCGACGAAGGCGAACAACTCTTCCGGACTGTGGATCGGTACGGTTTCCTCCTGGTAATCTTTCCCCTCCGCCCGGGCGCCGAACTCCACTGTGATGATGGGTTGTTTCATGTGTGCTCCTGATCGTGTCTGCGTGCCGCACGGCACGGTTGTCTTATCACTGTTTTACAGCTTGATGTTAAAACCACACCACCCGCGACCACATTGACCCGGATCAATACAGGCGAATTGCGCACCGACACTGGCGGCTACCCGCCCTCGCGCTCAATCGAGCAGCAGTGCAGGTCCGGCGCCTGTGCCTCCAGCACCGCGCCACGCACCGGGTTCGGACGGAACAGGGTGCAGCCTTTCAGGCCACGCCGATAGGCCTGCACATAGAGATCCCGGAACGCGTCGAACGGACAGTCTTCCGGCACGTTGATGGTCTTGGATATCGCGCTGTCGACAAAGGGCTGCAACGCGGCCTGCATGTCAAGGTGCGCGCGCGGCGGCAGTTCGTGCGCGGTCACGAATGCGGCCGGCAGCGCACGGGTATCGCCGCCGCTGTCCCGGTATTCGCGCCAGGCGTAATCCTCGACGGCGAAGTCGTGATAGGCACCGGCCCGGTCGAGAACCTTTCTGCCGTGGCGCATCCCGAACACCGGCTCGATGCCGCCGGAGACATTGTTGGCGAGCAGGCTGATGGTCCCGGTCGGCGCGATGGCCGTCAGGTGACTGTTGCGGATACCGTGGCTGGCGATGCCGGCGCGGATATCGTCAGGCAATGCCTGCACGAACGGGCTGGCGAGATAGGCATCGCGTTCGAAAAAGGGAAACGCGCCCTTCTCGCGCGCCAGCCCGATCGAGGCCCGGTAGGCCGAGTGACAGACGACACGCATCACGGCTACGGCGGTTGCCTGCGCCGCCGTACCGCCGTAGTGCTGGCCGAGCATGATCAGCGCGTCCGCCAGCCCGGTGATACCCAGCCCGAGGCGACGGCTGCCGCGCGCCTGCGCCGCCTGTTGCTCGAGCGGAAATGCGGAACAGTCGATCACGTTGTCCAGCATGCGGGTGGCAACACCGGCGGCGTCGCGCAGCGCATCCAGGTCCAGTTCCGCCTGCGCCGCGAATGGCTCGCGTACGAACGTCGTGAGGTTCAGTGATCCCAGGTTGCAGGCGCCATAGGGCGGCAACGGAATCTCGCCGCAGGGGTTGGTGGTGGTGATGGTTTCGCGGTAGGCGAGATTATTGCAGGCGTTGATGCGATCCACGAACAGCACGCCCGGCTCGGCCGTGTCGTAGGTGGCGCGCATCAGTCGTTCCCAGAGCACGCGTGCCGGCCGGCTGGCCAGTACCCGGCACGGGACCGGCGCCTCGCAACCGGGCCATGCGCGCAACACGCTGTGCGCATCGTCCGCGGATGCGAGCGATGCGGCCGGGAACACCAGCGGCCAGTCGGCGTCGTCCTCGACGGCCTGCATGAAGGCGTCGCTTATCTGTACAGACAGGTTGAAATGCTGCAACTGGCCCGGCTCGCGCTTGGCGTCGATGAAGGCCTCGAAATCGGGATGGTCGCAGCGCAGGCTGGCCATCATCGCACCGCGTCGCGCACCGGTGGACAGCACGGTGGCGCACATGGCGTCCCACACGCGCATGAAGGCCAGCGGCCCCGAGGCGATGCGCCCGCTGGCATGTGCCGCGCTGCCGGCGGGCCGCAGCGTCGAAAAATCATAGCCGATACCGCCACCGGCCTGCATGGTGAGCGCGCCTTCCCTGAGCGCATCGAAGATGCTGTCCATGTCATCGCGTATCTGCCCCATGACGAAACAGTTGAACAGGGTGACGCGCTGCCCGCTGCCGGCACCCGCGAGGATGCGGCCACCGGGGAGAAAGCGGAAACCACGCAACAGCGCCAGGAACTGCTGTTCCCATTGTCCGGACTGTACGGGTTCGACCGCGGCCAGCGTGCGTGCGACGCGCTGCCAGCTCTCCTCGATGGTGGATTCCACGCGAGCACCACCGTCCGCGAGGCAATAGCGGGTTTCCCAGATATGACGGGCGACCGGGGTCTTCAGCCAGTCTGTCTCGGCATGTACCATGTGCCTGCAGTCCATGCAACGTCGGCGCGCACGACATTCGCGCGCGCTCGAGAACCAGTGTAACAGAGTACCCGGATGACCCGGCACGCTCACAGGGCGCCGATAGAGCCGCTGCCGGTCCCGAAGGCCGCCCGGCGCGGGGTACGTGCGGCGGGGTTTGATCGTAATCAAGGCAGATGTTCTGCGCACGCAGAGAATCAGGGCTGCAGCCAATTCACACAGGAGTTGAATACCATGTCAAACGGTGAACCGGAAATCCCGCCCGGCGTTCCACCCGAGATGCCGCCGGCCGAACTACCCGTGGAGCTGCCACCCGGCAATCCGCCCGAGGTTCCCGCGCCGCCTGCGGAAACTCCGCCTGCGCCGCCGCCGGAAATACCCCCGCCGTCCGAATAAGCGGCGGACGTGCTACAGTTCTGCCACGCATGCCCCGCCAGCCGGGGCGGTTGCGTGCCGGATTAATCACCTTTCTAACAGGAACAACAAATGGCTGTCAGACGACTGGATGCAGAAGCGCTCCTCCATCGCTGTGACCCGGCGCAGTTTGGTTTCCGGACCACGGACGAACTGGAGGACCTGACCGAAATTATCGGCCAGCCGCGCGCCGTCGACGCCGTTCGTTTCGGCATGGGTATCCGGCACAAGGGCTACAACCTGTTCGCGTTCGGACCCACGGGAACCGGCAAGCATGCGCTGGTCCAGCGCTATGCCCGCGAGCAGGCGGCCCTGGAGCCGCTGCCCCCGGACTGGTGCTATGTCAATAATTTCCACGACCCGCACAAGCCATGCAAGTTGCGCCTGCCGCCCACCCGGGGCGGCCAGCTGAAGCGCGACATGAACCAGCTCATCGAGGACCTGCACGCCACCATCCCCACCCTCTTCGAAAGCGACGAGTATCACACCCGTACCCAGGAGATCGAGGAGGAATTCAGCGAGCGCAAGGAAAAGGCGATGCAGGCGGTGCAGGAAGAGGCGGAAAAGCGGCACATCGCGCTCATCCACACCCCGTCGGGTTTCACCCTTGCACCGGTGCGCAACGACAGCACGCTCAGCCAGGAGGAATTCAACAAGCTCCCCGAGGAGGAGCGCAAGCGCATTATCGAGGACACCGATGTACTGCACGAGCAGCTGCGCAAGATGCTGCAGGAGTCGCCGAAGTGGCACAAGGAGATGCGCGATCGCATGAGCACACTCAACCGCGAAATGGCATCCAGTGCGATCTCCCACCTCATCGACACCCTGCGCAAGGCGTACATCGGGCTGCCGGAGGTGATCGGCTTTTTCGACGAAGTGGAAAAGGACGTCATCGAGAACTTTCGTCATTTCCTGCGCGAGGAAGGTGAAAAACCCGGCTTTTCGCTGTTCGGCATGGAGATCGGCCAGCGCGCTGACGGGGAGCAGCAGGACAACCGCTACCGTGTCAACGATTTCGTCATCCGTGAGGAAAACAGCGGCGCACCGGTCGTCTACGAGGACAACCCGGGCTACAACAACCTGCTCGGACGCGTCGAGCATCGCGCGGAACTCGGTGCACTGGTCACCGACTTCACCATGATCCGCCCCGGCGCCCTGCACCGCGCCAACGGCGGTTACCTCATCCTCGATGCCATCAAGGTGCTGACCCAGCCCTATGCCTGGGAAGGGCTGAAACGCGCACTGCAATCGAACGAGATGCGTATCGAGTCGCTGGCCCAGCTGATGAGCCTGGTCAGCACCGTGTCGCTGGAACCGGAAGCGATCCCGCTCGAGGTCAAGGTAATCCTGCTCGGCGAGCCGCACCTGTATTACCTGCTGTCGATGTACGATCCGGAATTCAGCGAACTGTTCAAGGTCGCCATCGACTTCGATTACCGCATGGATCGCACCCCGGAATCCCAGCAGTCGTATGCACAGCTGGTCGCCACGCTGATCCGCCAGGAAGACCTGCACCGCTTCGACCGCGCCGCGGTCGCCCGGGTCATCGAACACAGCGGCCGGCTGCTGGGCGACGGCGAGAAACTGCTCACCCACACGCGCAGCCTTATCGACCTGCTGCGCGAGGCGGACTACTGGGCCACGCTGCACAATCATGACCCGGTCGGCGCGGATGACGTGCAGCAGGCCATCGCCGCCGGCGTCTACCGGGTTGACCGCATCCGTGAACACATCAACGAGGAAATGCGGCGCGGCACCCTGTTCATCGCTACCGACGGGGAAAAGAGCGGACAGGTGAATGGCCTCTCTGTGATCGACCTGGGCAATTTCATGTTCGGCCGGCCGACGCGCATCACGGCGCGGGTACGCATCGGCGACAAGGAAGTGGTGGACATCGAGCGCGAGGTCGAACTGGGTGGCCCGATCCATTCCAAGGGTGTGTTCATCCTGACCGCGCTGCTGGGGGCACGCTACCTGCCCGACCGACCGCTGGCGGTCTCCGCCAGCCTCGTGTTCGAGCAATCCTACAGCGAGGTCGAAGGCGACAGCGCCTCCTCCGCCGAATTCTACGCCCTGCTGTCGGCGCTGGCGGATGCACCGATCAGGCAGTCGCTGGCGGTCACCGGCTCGGTCAACCAGCATGGCGAGATCCAGCCGATCGGCGGCGTCAACGAAAAGATCGAGGGCTTCTTCGATATCTGCAAGCTGCGCGGCCTGAGCGGCGAACAGGGTGTCATCATCCCCGCATCGAACGTGAAGCACCTGATGCTGCGCGAGGACGTGCGCCAGGCGGTAACGGCCGGACAGTTTGCCGTCTACGCCGTCGACACCGTCGACGACGGCATCGAACTGCTGACCGGTGTCCCGGCGGGAGCACGCGACGGCACGGGCAGCTTTCCGGAAGGCAGCATCAACCGCCGCGTGGAGGACACGCTGGCGTACTACGCCGAAAAGCTGCAGGCCTTCGCCGCCCGGGGCGGCAACCGGCAGAATCCGGCGCAGGACGACGCAGCGACATGACCGCGGCCGCTATGCAAACCGGGACACGGCGCATCGTCGTCACCCTGGGCGCGGCACCGGGCGGCCGCGCGCCCCTGGCG
>JBATJF010000268.1:0-3458 GCA_049668345.1 Gammaproteobacteria bacterium | reverse complement strand
GCGGGCAGGGTGTCCCATTCGGCCTTGACAGCCTCCGCAGCGATCGCACTGCCGGCCAGGGTGGCCTGTTCCCACTGGCTGCACAGCGCGGCGCGCCGGGCGAGATTGTCGAGTTCGGAGGACCGGGCCCGGGATTCCGCGGCCTTGAGCGCCCTGGAGAATTGTTTCTGTGCGTCGCGCCACTTGCGAGTGAGGCTGTCTTCCTGGTTGCGGGGTATCCAGCCGATGGCATCCCAGCGGTCCCTGATCCGGGCGAGTGTTGAGGCCCCCGCGAGCAGTTCCTCGTCACCGGCGGCAGCGGAGCGGGCCAGTTCCTCGATCAGCGCCTGCTTCTGCTTCAGGTTTTCATTGCGTTCGGCAGACTGTTCGTTGCGTTCGGCATCGCGTCGCTGGTAGGTGATATCGCAGGCGGCCTGGAAGCGTTTCCACAGCCTGTTTTCGAGCGCGCGCTTTTCGACGACTGTGATCTGCCACTGTTTTTTCAGTGCCTCCAGCCGGTCCAGCGCGTCGCGCAGGTTGCTCACGTCACCCAGTGCCTCGATGTCGGCAACGAGTTTTTCGCGCGTTTTGAAGGAGCGCGTGCGTTCTCGGGACAGGTGGTCATCGTATTTTTCAAGCACCTCACCCAGTGCCCTGGCAAGCGGCTTGCGGTGCTTGTGGTCGACGTTGCCGATTTTCTGGAACTCGCGGCGGGACTGGCTGATGAACTTATCAATGTCCCGCCAGTCCGGCTGTTTCCAGTCGGTTGACTCGAAGCGTGCGTTCAGGCCGTCGATAATGGCCTGGCGCTGCTTGAGGTTCTCCGTGCGTTGCTGCTTGAGTTTCTTGAAATGTGCGACGCAGGGCCTGTAGGCCGTTTCGCAGGCATGGTCGAAGGTTTTCCAGAGCGCCTTGCCGGCATTGTCGCCGGACTTGTCCCAGGTATGCCACTGATCGCGTGCCTGCTGTATGCGCCTGGCGAGTTGTTCCGGCGACAGGCCCGACTCTGTCAGCTGCGTGACCTGGTTGATGAGTTCCTGCCTTGCCTGGGTGGTGCCCCAGTGGCGCCAGGATGCGAGTTCATGCAGCTGCGGGTGTACCTGCTGCAGCCGTGCCTCGATATCGGCCCAGCGCTGTTCGGAAAGGCCCTGGATATTGCCCTTGATGGACAACAACCTGTTCTGTGCGCGTTCCGCCTTCTGCAGTTCCTTGTCCCTGACAGCGGCTTCCAGTTCGTCCATCAGCCCGAGTGCTTTTTCATAGTCGCGGTTGCGGCGCTCCACCTGTTTGTTGATGCGTGCGCGCAGCGTTTCCAGTCCGCTGTCGATATCCGCATCCAGCGCGCTGTCAGCCGCCTGTTCTTCCTCGCCGGCATCAGGCGTGGCGTCGCTGTTGCGCAGGGCATCGAGCGCCTTGCGTACTTTTTTGGCGCGCGCTTCGTCAATGCCGCCGGATGCCTCGCGCAGGGCGTTGATTTCGTCGAGAATTGCCTGTCGATTCACGAGTTTGTCGGCTTTCTGTGGTTTGCTCATGGCGGGGGCGGTCATCATCGGGTGCAGGTTGTCAGTGAGGATGGTTACATCAGGCATCGGATCGGGTGACAGTATACTAAGGAAGCGCTGTATAAGTCCTCATTGTGTACAGCGGGGGGATCGGTATGATTTCCGGTCAATGAGTCGGGATTGCCGGATCACTGCGTACCTCGGTAACTGCTCCATGCGTTACACTGCCTCCTGCGTCCCTGCAGTCGTCGCAATGGCGGCACATCCCTGCGTTGACGGTATAGCGTGGATTAATCCGGAATAACCAGGATCTGGCCCCGGTTGCCGGGGGCGCCGGGTGCCGGGAGGTAAAGGAAAGTCTGATGGCGAATTCGTTTGGAGACCAGTTTCTCAAGGCCGGCCTGGTGAACAAGACCCAGCTCGAGAAGGCGCAGAAGTCGAAGAGCAAACGGCAGAAACTGAAGCAGAAGCAGAAGGTCGAGGTAGTCGATGAGGCGGCGCTGGCTGCCCGGCAGGCCGCGGCAGAGAAGGCGGCGCGCGATCGTGAACTCAATCGTCGGCAGAAGGAAGAGGCCGGGCGCAAGGCGGTGCAGGCACAGGTGCGTCAGCTCATCGAACTGAACCGCTTGCCGCGGGATGACGGCGAGGTCGGTTATAACTTCCAGGATGGCGCCGCGATCAAGAAGATTTTCGTTTCGGCGGATGTCCACGACAGGCTGGCGCGCGGCCTGCTTGCCATCGCCAGGCTCGATGACCGCTACGAGGTGATCCCGTCGGTCGTGGCGGAAAAGATCATGCAACGCGAGGCATCCAGCATTGTCAGCCATGCGGAGACGCGGCATGAAGGCGGTGAGGACGATGCCTATGCCGACTACAAGGTGCCCGATGATTTGATGTGGTAGGTGATGGCAGGGGAGAGGGCGTTGTTCTTTATACAGGGCCTGATCACCTGAGGCGTCGGTATGAACCGGCAGACGGGTTCCCTGGTGCCCTGATTGTATGCTGCGCTATTCTGCGACCTGCTCGTCCTCGTCATCTGTCATGACATCGATGGCCGCGCCGGTTACCTTGAATGGCACCTTGGCGGTTTCGACGGCAAGTGTCGTTACGGCGCCCGCCGCGGTACCGACAACCATGGCCGTGCAGCCCTGTAACATCAGTATCGCAAACAGCAGTGCTATGTTGTTCACCTGTCGTTCCTCTGGCCGTGAATTGCCGGAACTGCCCCCTGACTTCTGCGCAGCTCCCTGACTACTCTAGATAAATCCACGTCATGTCGTTGTGACCGATCACTCAGGTTGGCGGTGGGTACAGGCTATTCCTGAATAGTTGCGTTCGTGCACTCCTGGCTGGGGTCGTGGCGGTCCTGCCGTCGCCGGCGTCAGCACCAGGTTCATGGCAAGGCTGCGGTCAATGCTGCAGGCATGGTATTGTCGCGGTACCGGACAGGCTGACGGTGAATCGGGAAGAGTCAGAACAGGTGCCGGTAAACCCGGTAAAAATCGAGTGACGTCATGCCCTACAAAAATCTTTCAGCACTTCCTGACAGTGTCAGGGATCATTTGCCCAGGCATGCTCAGGAGATTTACCTGGCGGCCTTCAATCATGCGTGGGAAGAATATCGCGACCCCGGGGACAGGCGCGGCAAGGCGTCCCGGGAGGAGGTCGCACACAAGGTCGCCTGGGCGGCGGTCAAGCAATTGTACGAGAAACAAGGCGATACGTGGCGTCGCAAGGGCTAGGTGTTCAACATTAAGCGATACCTGCGGGTGCGGACTGTGTCCGGGATCTGTCTGATAATTTCATCGCGCATGACTCGGCAACTGTTCCTGCGTCGCCCAAGGCGCCTGCTGTAGGGTCGAATTCATTCGACCAGCGGTGTTTCATCCGGGCAGGCGTGCTGCGGTGATATCCGTAAACAAAGGATGTGACGACCACGGGTAAGCGTGGTGATGCACCAGACGTGATGGTGCAGGG
>JBATJF010000267.1:0-6861 GCA_049668345.1 Gammaproteobacteria bacterium | reverse complement strand
TGTTTCCACTCCCAGATGCGCTTGATGAATTCCGCGCGGCCGAGGTCATGACGGGTGACATTCTGCGCGGCGAGCTGTCGTTCCACCACCATCTGGGTAGCGATGCCGGCATGGTCGGTGCCTGCCTGCCAGAGGGTGTTGTCGCCGCGCATGCGGTGATAGCGGGTGAGGGCGTCCATCAGGGTGTCCTGGAATGCATGTCCCATGTGCAGGCTGCCGGTGACATTCGGCGGCGGGATCATGATGCAGTAGGGAGTACCCGTCCCGGATGGCGCAAAGTAGCCCTCCCGCTCCCAGGTTTCATACCAGTGCTGCTCGATGGCGTGAGGATTGTAGGTCTTGTCCATGTGCTATCGGTAAGGTCGGTCAGGTCTGCTTGCCCAAAGCCGGGGATTATACCCGATGGCGGGTGATTTGCCCGGTGAGAGCTAGGAGATGATGCCTTCGTCCTGCAGGGCCTTGGCCAGCAGTTCGGGCAGCGCGTCCTCCAGCTGGTGACGGATCAGCTCGAAGGAGCGGACATTGTTGTCATCCAGGGCCTTGTTGACGACGTTCTCGATGGCGATGCCTAGTGTCTGTTCGATCTGCAGCCGGATGCCGCGTGTCAGTTCCGCGGCGACCTCGTCGAGCTGTTGCTGAAAGAGTTCGCTGCGGAGCAGTTCCTCCGCGAGTTCGGCCGTGCTCAGGCCGGGGGAGGGCAGATCGGGGGCTGCCTCTGCGGCAAGCAACGATTCTTCGGATACGATATCAGTGAGGATGGGGACACCCTCGGAATCGACCGGTATATTGTGATAATGCTCGCTCATAGTTTGTGCGTGTCAAGGGTATAGCCACGGTCCTGGTAGAAGCGATAGCGCTTGCGCGCCGCGGCTCGCGCTGTTTCATCGCCGCCGACCAGTTCGGCGACGCGCTTGAAGCGGCCGAACCAGGGCGGCACCTCGCTGTCGAGGTTGACCAGCACGTCGGCGGGGCCGTCCGGTTCGAGCGCATGGCCGAGCAGGATGGGCTGGCCGGCGTCGGTTGTTCCGGCATAGATCGTGTGCGGCAGAAAGCTGCCGGCGCGAAAGGTCCACAACAGGTCATCGAGCTGTTTCAGTTGCGGTGCGGATTCCGCATTGATGTACACCTGGTGGCCCTGCTTGTAGGCCTTCTCGGCCAGCCGGCAGGTGAACAGCGTCCACGCCTCCGGCGCAGTGTCGTTCAGGATGTAAAAATCCACCTGTGTCATCAGTCAGCGCAACGGTCCAGCAGGAACTGGGTGAGCAGGGTAACCGGTCGCCCGGTTGCGCCTTTCTCCTTGCCGTTTTTCCAGGCGACCCCGGCGATGTCGAGATGCGCCCAATGGTAGTTCTTTGTGAAGCGTGACAGGAAGCAGGCCGCGGTGATGGTACCGGCCTCGCGTCCACCGATATTGGCCATGTCGGCGAAGTTGCTGTCGAGCTGGGGCTGGTAGTCCTCCCACAGCGGCAACTGCCAGGCGCGGTCAGCAGCGCTTTCCCCGGCGGCCAGCAACTGGTTCGCCAGCTCACTGTCGTTGCTCAACAGGCCGGCGGCATGGCCACCGAGCGCAATGACGCAGGCGCCGGTCAGCGTGGCGATGTCGATCACCACGTCCGGCTTGAAGCGTTCGCTGTAGGTCAGGGCGTCGCACAGGATCAGGCGGCCTTCGGCGTCGGTGTTCAGAATCTCGATGGTCTGACCGGACATGCTCGTCACGATGTCGCCAGGCTTGATGGCGCGCCCGCCCGGCAGGTTTTCAGTGGCGGGAATCACGCCCACCACGTTGAGCGGCAGGTTCATCTCGACGCAGGCCCTGAGTGTGCCCAGCACACTGGCAGCGCCGCACATATCGAATTTCATTTCATCCATGGCGGCGGCCGGCTTGATGGAGATGCCGCCTGAATCGAAGGTGACACCCTTGCCGACCAGTACTACCGGCTTCGCACCGGCCTTGCCGCCGTTGTACTGCAGGGTGATCAGCTTGGCCGGCTCGTCGCTGCCGCGTGCGACCGAGAGCAGCGCGCCCATGCCATGTTTCTTCATCGAGGCCTCTTCCATGACGCTGACCTTGAGCTTGGGGCTGGATTTACCCAGTTCGCGCGCCTGGCTGGCCAGGTAGGACGGTGTGCAGATGTTGCCCGGCAGGTTGCCCAGGGTACGCGCGAGTTCCACGCCGTTTGCGATTGCCTCTCCGTCGGTGATGGCCTTGCGGGCCGACTCCTGCGCCTCGGCATGCACGTTGATTCCCGTGCGCCGCAGCGGGCGGCTTTCCTTGTCCTTATTGCTTTTCAGCTCGTCCGGGGTGTAGAGCGTGCTGCGTATGACTTCCACATGTGCGCGGATCTTGTGGTAATAGTCACAACCGTTAACGTCGAGGTCGGCGAGATAACTGACCGCGTCGCTGGCGCCGGATGCATTCGCGGCCAGCGTTGCACTGGCAAGTGCCTTGCGATAGGCGATAGCATTAAAATCCCCCGGCTTTCCGCAGCCGACCAGCAGCACGCGTTCGCATTTCGCACCTTCCGGATAATGGACCAGCAGGGTCTGGCCGCTCTTGCCATCCATGTCCCCGCCGGCGAGCAGCCTGGCCAGCAGTCCGCTGGTCGACTTGTCGAAACGGCTGGCGGCATCGGAGAGCTTGCGGCGTTCGAATACACCGAGGATGATACAGCCGGTCTTGATGTTCGCGGGGTTCTCGCACTTGACGGTGAATTTCATGCAACTTTCCTCAATGAACTGTCGTGGTGATTGCAGGCAGCGGGCCCGGTGTTATACGGTAGCCGCAGTCTGAATGGATACCGCTCCAGGGTATCGACATAACAGGGGAGTGTACTGGAAGCCGTCGTGATTTTCATGGGGCTTCCGGACCCGGATACATGCTGCGAATCTTCGACCGCTACCTGCTGAAAGAAGTCATCTATGGCTGGCTGGCGGTGACCGTCGTGCTGTGGCTGGTGCTGGTCAGCAACCGCCTGGTGCAGTACCTGGCCGAAGCTGCGGAGGGCAATATTCCCGGCAGCCTGATCTTCAACCTGCTCGCCCTGAAAATGGTCTGGTACCTGGTGCTGGTGGTGCCGTTTGCCCTGGCGCTCGGGGTGGTGCTGGGGCTCAGTCGACTGTACCGGGACAACGAGATGGTTGTCATGTCGGCCTGCGGGGTGGGGCCCGCGCGCATCTATCGCCCGTTGCTGGGGTTGTCCGTGATCGTTGCCGTGCTGATTGCCTGGCTGTCGCTGTATGTCAGCCCCGAGGTGCAGGGCATGAGCGACCGCCTCAAGGTCAGTGCGCAACAGCAGGCCGACCTCACAGTGCTGGGTGCCGGCCGTTTCAACGATCTGCAGGGCGGCCGCGTCACCTTTTATGCAGAGCGGCTGTCCGCCGACCGCTCGCAAATGGAGAACCTTTTCATCGTGGTGCGCAGTGCATCGGCCCAGGCGCGGCCGCCGCAGCTGCTGACTGCAAAGACCGCCCGCCGCACGCTAGATGGTGCCTCCGGTGAGGATTTCCTGGTACTGCAGGACGGTTACCGCTATGACGGTACGCCGGGTGAAGCCGGTTACCGCATCATGCAGTTCAGTCAGTACGGTGTGCGTATCGATCTGCCGGATGCTGCGGATCCCGGCGAATTGCGCGAGGCGGTTGCGACCCGGCGCCTGCTGGCATCGTCAGATCCGTGGGACATGGCCGAGCTGCAGTGGCGTCTGTCCATGCCGCTGTCGGTCATCGTGCTGGTGCTGCTCGCGGTGCCCCTGACTCGTGGGGGGCCGCGGCAGGGCCGCTACGGCCGGCTGGTGATGGCAGTGCTCCTGTTTGTCGTCTACTACAACCTGCTCGGTACGGCCAAGGTATGGGTCGGCAAGGGCGCCGTGCCGCCCGAAATCGGCCTGTGGTGGGTGCCGGTGCTGCCGGTCATCCTGACGCTGTTGCTGTACAACGGCGGCCGCATCGCCTGCCGGCTGGGGCTGCGGCGATGAAACTTATTGATCGTTACATCGGCGGCGTGGTGCTGGGCGGCACGCTGGTTGCGCTGCTGGTGGTCGTGGGTCTTGACATCTTCTTCACCGTGATCGACCAGATCGAGGACGTGGGACGCGGCGGCTACACCATGGTCACCATGCTGAAATATGTTGCCCTGACCACGCCGCAAAGCCTGTATACGCTGTTTCCCATGGCTGCACTGCTTGGCAGTCTGATGGGCATGGGCACACTGGCGGCCAACAGCGAACTGATTGCGATGCGAGCCAGCGGTCTGTCAATCTGGCGGATCGTGCGTTCCGTGCTGCAGGCGGGAGTGTTGATGCTCGCGGTTGCCGTGTTGCTGGGCGAGGTGGTTGCGCCGATCGCGGAGCAGTATGGACAGCACCTGCGCGTATCGGCCACCAAGCAGGGCATCAGTTTCCTGGGCGGAGAGGGACTGTGGGTGCGTGATGAGCGGTTGTATATCAATGCCCGACGCGTGCTGGATCGTGAACGGCTGGCGGACCTGACTGTTTACGAGTTCGATGATGATGCGCGGCTGAAAATGGCGACCCGTGCCACACATGCGGAATTCAGCGACGGGCAGTGGGTGTTGCACGGCGTACAGCAGTCCGGCTTCTCGGAGGCAGGGATAAAGGTCAATCGCTTCGACAGTGTGTCATGGCCATCGCTGCTGACGCCGGACCTGCTCGGCATCGTCATGCTGAAACCGAAGCACATGTCGGCACACGATCTCGACCAGCTGGTCGGCTACCTCGCCGACAACGGGCTGGATACCCGGCAGTACCGCTTTGCCTTCTGGGGCCGCTTCATGACCCCGGTTTCGTCACTGGTGATGCTGTTCATATCGGTGCCATTCGTGTTCAGCAGCCTGCGCTCGGTGAGTGCCGGCCAGCGAATTTTCATCGGCGTGCTGATGGGCTTCGGTTTCTATATTCTCAGCCAGGTGGCGGCCCAGATGGGGCAGGTGTACGGCCTGCCGCCGCTGGCGACCATGCTGGTGCCGAATCTCGTCTTTGTGCTGATTGGCGTCCGCGCGGTGCGCCGATTGTAGGTGTGGCGGCCGGCTAAGTGCGCTTCGGCAGCACCACCATCACCGATTCCGAAAAGCGGTCGTAAAGCGTCATTTTCTTCGGATCGACCAGCATCCAGAACAGGCCCAGTCCGCCCAGGGCCAGAGAGGGGATTGCCACCATGAATCGCAACAGGGCCTGCCAGATGGTGATCGGCCCGCCGTCGACGCTTTGCACGCGCAGTCGCCAGGCGCGCATGCCCAGCGTCTGCCCGCCGTGCAGCCAGAACCAGGTGTAAAAGGAAAACCAGATCAGGAACAGGACGCTCTTGTACCAGGGGTTATGGTAGCTGAGTGCGCCACGGGTAAGCATCATCGCCAGCGCGGTGGCCACCAGCAGGGCGGATAGCAGCAGCAGGCTGTCATAGAACATGGCCAACAGGCGGCGCAACAGCCCGGCGGGCGGGTAGTTTGAAGCACTGTCGACCTTGTCCATGCTCGTTTCCGTACAGCCCCGCGGGCCAGGGTCAATGGCGCTCCCTAGGGGATTCGAACCCCTGTTACCGGCGTGAGAGGCCAGTGTCCTAACCACTAGACGAAGGGAGCATTTAGCCCATGGGCTGGAAAGCAGTGGTATTATACGCCGACACTTTTTATCCACAAGCAACAACAGTGAGCGACGCAGGTCCAATTCCAAGTCACAGCGAACCCAACATTATTCCCCGGTCAGCGCACTCCGTTTCCCGGGCCAATATCAGCCAGAACGCGCTGAAAGTGTTGTACCGCTTGAAAGAATCCGGCTACCAGGGACACCTGGTGGGCGGCGGTGTGCGTGACCTGCTGCTCGGCCGGGAACCCAAGGACTTCGACATCGCCACCGATGCGACTCCCGAGGACGTGCGGCACCTGTTTCGCAATTGTCGCCTGATCGGCCGTCGTTTCCGGCTGGCACATGTCATGTACGGGCGTGAAATCATCGAGGTCGCCACCTTCCGCGCCATGCAGGATATGGACAGCGACGATGACGGCCATCACGTCGACGGTGAAGGCCGCATCGTGCGCGACAATGTCTACGGCAGCATCGAGGAAGACGCGCTGCGCCGCGACTTCACCGTCAACGCCCTGTACTACAACATCGCGGATTTCTCGATCATCGACTACGCCGGCGGCATGGCAGATATCGAGTCCGGCGTGCTGCGCCTGATGGGCGATCCCGAGGTGCGCTACCGCGAGGACCCGGTGCGCATGCTGCGCGCCGTTCGTTTCGCCACCAAGCTGGGCTTCCGGCTTGACCCCGCGACCGAGGCGCCCGTCAGGACGCTGGCACCGCTGCTGGGCGATATCCCGCCGGCGCGCCTGTTCGAGGAAATACTCAAACTGTTCCTCAGTGGCTACGCGCTGGCGAATTTCGAAATGCTGCGCCATTACTACCTGTTCGGCCAGCTGTTTCCGCTGACCGAGGAAGCGCTGACGCACGAGGAAAACAGCTTTCCGCTGACCCTGATCAGCCACGGCATGAGCAATACCGACGCGCGGATCGAGGCCGACAAGCCGGTCACGCCGGCCTTCCTGCTCGCCGTGCTGCTATGGGAGCCGGTACGCTTGCGCGCCGCATTGCTCGAGGCGGAAGGCCAGCATACGGCGCTGGCCCTGCAGCATGCCGGATCGCAGATCATCGAGGAGCAGGCCCGGGTGATGGCCATGCCGCGCCGCTTCTCGCTGCCCATGCGCGAGATCTGGATGTTGCAGTTGCGTCTGCAGCAGAAAGGCGGTCGCCGCAGCCAGCGGGTGCTGGAACACCCCCGCTTCCGTGCCGCGTACGATTTCCTCTTGCTGCGCGGCGCGGCCGGCGAGGTGGAGCAGGATATCTG
>JBATJF010000266.1:0-5141 GCA_049668345.1 Gammaproteobacteria bacterium | reverse complement strand
CAGCTTGGTGCGCGCCTCGACCTCGTTCAGCAGGTGGCACAGGTGACGGATGGTCACGCCCATGCGCGTGTAGTCCCTGGGGCGGATGCCGGCTATGCGGCCGCGCACCTCGTCGGTATAGGCCTCGTCGAAACGCTTCACGCGGTACACCTCGCAGCGCTTGCGCGTCATGCCGGAGAAACCGTAGATGGCATAGCGGTCGCCGAGGGTTTCCAGCGACTCGCACAGCAGCACCAGCGACTCGCGCTCGGCGTCGTTGATCCAGCCCTTGGTGGAACCGCTCATGTCGACCATGAACATCACCGCGATGTCGCGCTCCAGCTTGTGCATCTTGGTGAACAGGCGCTCGGTCATTTCCATGCCCATGGTGGAGTCGGCATATGCCTCCACCAGTGCATCGATGTCGACGTTGTCACCGTAGGGCTGCTTCTTGAGCAGCTTATCCTCGCCGCGCAGCGCCTCGAAGGTGCGGCGCAGGTGCGCGGTCAGGCCGCGGTATTTCTGCAGCGTGTCGCGCACGAAGCTGTCATCGGTCGGGCTGACCTCCAGCTCGCGCAGCACCGCCCAGTTCTTGCGGTAGTTCTGGCGCTCGTAGTCCCACTCGTTGTATAGGAACGCACCCTCCTCGTGGTAGGTCCCCTTCCACACGTCCTCGACATTCTGTGCGCCGATCGCCTCGGCCAGGTAGGCGCCGTCGCCGGCCGCATACAGGTAGTCTTCCGGTATTTCGCCCAGGTCCTGGAAGATCGAGGCCATGGTGCCCTTCACGTTGTCGGGCGGCGCGACCGGCTTGCCGTCCAGCTCCATCCGGTACACGAAACCATCCGGGTTTTCGTCCGACTCGACCTTGCGCAGCTCGAACGGCAGGCGCCGCTCGCCGCTGCCGGGCTCCTCCTTTACGTCTGCGCTTCCCTCCACCGCCTCCTCCGCCTCGTGCAGGTCCTGCGCCAGGTGCAGCATGTGCAGGCGGAAGGCCTGCCGGTCGGCATCGATGCGCGCGCCGCGCACCTTCTCCACCAGCTCCGGACGCATGACGCCGTGGTAGAGGGTATGGCCCGGCAACGGCGTATCGACCAGCCGCTGCAGCCAGACCAGCGTGTCCTCGACCCGCGCCTCCGGGCGCGCCAGTACCGCGGCCGCCTCCCGCCAGCCGGCATCGAGTTCGAACGCGCTATCGGCACGGAAGCGCTCGAGGTGACGGTACAAGCCCGGCAGCGTATCGCGGATGCGTGCATCCAGGCGCAGCGTCTCCAGCGCGTGGAAACACTGCACGGCATGCCCGGCATCGGCAAACCGGCCGAACACCTCGGCCGGCTCGATGCGCCACGTGCCATACCAGGTCTGCGCCCACTGGTGTACCACCATGACCTTGTAAAGCTGGAAATTGTCATCGCGCGCCGCGTAGTGCGCGACGGTGGCCGGCAGGAAAATCGTCTCGGTATCGGTATACGCCTGCTCGCCGCACTCGATTTTCAGGCGCCGCCCGCTCAGGCCGTGCACGAACATCTCCAGCACGTTCACCACCTCATCGAACGCCACGCCGGTCGCGCGTGCCTTGTGTTCGCGCGCAAAACGCTCCACGTCCCTGAATGCCGCCACCGCCGGGTGCAGGCCCTTCGTGTCGTAGATATCCATGCACGCCAGCAGCCAGGCCTCGACCCCGGCCATGTCCATCAGGCGCAGCGCCGGGCAGACATGCGAGACGAAATTCAGCGCCATGCCGGAACTGGTGCGCGCCACCACGCTCGCCCAGTGCAGCACGAAATCCTGCTGCTCGCGCGGGAAACCGGCCAGCGCACGCGCCGGCTCCTCTGCCGCGCCCAGCGAGATCATATGGATATCGAGCCGCTCCTCCAGCTGCGCGGCGGTCAGCGGCAGGCCGCTGGTCTGCAGGAACTCGGTGGCGTCGTACCAGCGCGCCGCGACACCGGCCGGCAGCACGCGCCCGCCCGCGGTCTGCACGCCAAGGTGCAGCGGCTCGATGGTGCAGCCGGGCAATGCCTCGCGCAACAGCTGCCCCAGGCCTTCGGCCTTCCAGGTGATCGCGCCGCCGTCGGTCGACAGCCATACGCCAAGCGAGATCTTCGACAGCAGCCGGGGCAGGTACTTCACCAGCTTCGCCATGTCGACCTCGCGGTCCCACATCTGCCCGCGCGGCCCGTGACCGACGGGCGGGATCGGCAGAATCACCATCTCGAACCGCCGCTGGCTGCGCAGCAGGTGTTCGACGTGGTCCATCACGTCGTCGTGCACATAGTCGATATTGCGCGTGCCGGCATGCACGCGCGCCAGGGACAACATGTCGGCGCTGGCATCAACATGCACCACGGAGGCACCGGCCTGCAGTGCCAGCGCGGAGACGTAGCCGTTGCCGCCGAACAGGTTGAGCACGTTGATGTCGTCGAGGTCATAGCAACCCTCGATGCGCTGGCGCACCCATTGCGCGCAGGGGATATCGCGGCCGCGCAGGCCGACATGGCCGCGCGCATCCGGCCGGCACAATACATCCTGGTCGCCGATCCTGGCCGTCCACTCGCGCGGCAGGCCGTCGCGCGCCGGTTGCCAGTGCCCCTGCACGCCGAGATCGGCGACATAGACCCAGTCCGCATTCCACCGGCGGTCGGCGGGCAGGCCGGTCGCCTGCCGGTCCGGGCTGTCCACGAGGTAGTTTCCCCAGCGCTCCAGCTTGCGCCCGCCGCCGAAATCGATGAGTTCATAGTCATCGAGCGGCGTCGCGATGATGGCATCGCGGGTGTCGGCCTCGGGAACGGTCGGTAGCTGAACCATGCGCGCTTATCTCTTCAAAGGTAAATCCGGAGTGACAACAGGATAATGAATCGCACGAAATCCCGGTGACAACCGCCGCGCGGGATTCTTGACACTGACATTTCTGTCGCATATTAACCCATTTGTGGCAGACATGGATGACATGCCGGACTGCCCGGCCGGGACAAAGACGCCAACACACTTATTAAAAACAAGTACATCTCAGGCTTTGAGGCCGATGGCATATAAATTGCCAATGTAAGCCGTAAAAACCACAACAAGCCATGCCGTGGCAGCAGCAATTGAGAGCTCGACCGGTCGCAGCAAGCAGGCCGCGATTGGAACGTCATGGTAGAGACGGCCAAAATCCGTATACCGCAACAACGACAAGGCAGTTCAACGGGGGCAAACATGAATACGAATCCTGCTAAATGGGCACTGGCGCTGGTCACGGCAGCGGCGCTGGCACTGAGCGGCCTGCCGGCATCCGCCGCGCAGGTGACCCTCCAGCCGGTCAACGACAACACCATCTACCAGGGCATCGATCCGGTCACGGCGGAGAACTACGAGCTTAACAGCTGCGGCGCGGGCGCCAACCTGTTTGCCGGTGAGACCAACGACGGCCTGCTGCGCCGCGCCCTGCTGCGTTTCGACATCGCCGGCGCGATACCGGCGGGTTCGACCATCAACAGTGCCACTCTCACTATCACCGTCAATCGCTCCGGCGGCAATGTTCCCCAGACCATGGTGCTGCGCCCCCTGTCGCAGGACTGGGGCGAAGGCATTGTCGACTGCGATGCCGGCGCCGGTGGCGGCGGCCGTGGCCTGCCTGCCAACGCAGGCGATGCCACCTGGCTGGATGCCATGTTCCAGCAAACCGCCTGGAACAATGCGGGCAGTGATTTCGGCGCCATCAGCGCCAGCGCCGACGTCGCGGACAACAACGGCGCCCAGGGTGTCTGGGACAGCGGCACGGTCGGCAACGGCGCCATGGTCAGCGATCTGCAGAACTGGCTGAATAACCCGACCAGCAACAATGGCTGGGTGATCGTCGGCGTGGAAGGCGCCGGACCATCGACCCGCCGCTTCAGTGCCCGTGAAGGCGGCGCCCCGCCGACCCTGACGGTCGACTTCACGCCTACGGGCAACGTGTTCGCCTGCTGCTTCCAGGACGGTGCCTGCACAGTGACCGACACCACCTCGTGTACCGGTCAGGGCGGCACACCGGACACCAACACCAATTCCTGTTCGCCGAATCCCTGCCCGCAGCCGACCGGCGCCTGCTGTAACCAGGATGAGTCCTGTTCGGACCCCGTGGCGCGTGATGTGTGCGAGGCCGGCGGCGGTACCTTCCAGGGTACGGCCAGCACCTGCGGCGATAACAACGTCGACTGCGGCCTGACACCGTTCGTCGATGCCCTGCCGATCCCGCCGGCACTGCCGCCATCGGGCGTGACGCCCCAGGGCGTGACACAGTACTCGATCGATGTCGTAGCGGTCAGTCAGCAGCTGCACAGCGAGCTGCCCGACACCGACGTGTGGACCTACAACGGCGCCTACCCCAGCTTCACCATCGAGGCCCGCAGCGGCGAGCCGATCGAGGTCACCTACAACAACAACCTGCCCGCCAACGGACGCCGCGGCGGGCACCTCTTCGAGGTCGACCAGTGCGCCCACGGCCCCAACTTCTGGGGCAATGCCGCGCGCATCTCCACCCACCTGCACGGCGGCCACCTGCCGGCGAAGGACGACGGCCAGCCGGAAAGGACCATCCTGCCCGGCCAGTCCCAGGTGCTGAACTACCCGAACAACCAGGAGCCGGGCACGCTCTGGTATCACGATCACGCGCTCGGTATCACGCGCCTGAACGTGTACGCGGGCATGGCGGGCTTCTACCTGCTGCGCGATGACTTCGAGGACGCGCTTGGGCTGCCATCGGGGCAGTACGAGATCCCGATCGCGATCCAGGACCGCGAGTTCAACCCGGACGGCTCCTTCTTCTACCCGCCGTCCATCACCAACGCCTTCTTCGGCGACAAGGTGCTGGCCAATGGCAAGGTCTGGCCGTTCCTGAACGTGCAGCAGGGCAAGTACCGCTTCCGCCTGCTGAACGGCTCGCAGGCACGCAGCTACTCGCTGCGGCTGGAGAACCTGGCCGATCCGTCCCAGACCATCCCGTTCACCCTGATCGGGACCGACCTGGGCCTGATGAGCGCCCCGATCAACCTCAACAGCATCAACGGCATGGCGCCGGCCGAGCGCATGGACGTGATCGTCGATTTCAGCAGCTTCCCGGCCGGTACCGAGATCGTGCTGCGCAACGACGATCTGGCGACGCCACGCGTACGGAACGTGATGAAGTTCATCGTGCAGGG
>JBATJF010000265.1:0-8173 GCA_049668345.1 Gammaproteobacteria bacterium | reverse complement strand
GGTCGGTGACCGCCACGGCCGGCATGCCGGCCCCGGCGACACGCCTGACCAGCGGCTTGATACGCACGGTGCCGTTGACCAGCGAATATTCGGTGTGGACGTGGAGGTGGACAAAGGCGGGTGGCATGGAAAAAGTGTCCGATTTTAGCCGACCGGTTGCAAGCCGAATCAGAACATTAAAATGGTTTAAGTATATTGTATATCTACATGTTTTCTATATATTTAAATAATCCACGCCGGCAATTCCCGGGCGGAAGGCCCGCGGCGCGGAAAATTCCCGGCGCCGGGAAGTGGATCACGCTAATTTTCAGCGACTTCGGGTCGATACAGGCTGTATCACAGCAACCTGTGCGCGTCCCCTGATCATGTACCCACCCCATTGCGAGCAAATCTGCAACACATTCGAGGCCGAGGAACTGAAGGGTTTCTCACGCAGCATGGCAGACCTGCACTGGCTGCTGCTCATCCTGGTGCTGGTGTACTTTTTCATTCCGACCGGCGAAATCAGCTCGCCGGATACCGTCATCCTGTCCATGGTCGCCTACGCCGCTTTCGTGCTGCTGTTTCGCTATCTGAATTTCCATGCCCGCGACACCCGGTTCAAGCTGGCGGTCGAAACCTGGGTGATGGTCATTTTCATCACCATCGTATTGCAGCATACCGGTCAGATCGAAAGTCCGCTGCTGAATCTTTACCTCCTGGTGATCATCGCCAGCGCGATCACCCTCGGCAAGGCCATGACGGTACTGGAGGTATTGCTGATCGCGAGCTGCTATCTGCTCATGGGCTACCAGCAATTCTCCACCGATATATTCTCGGCGCAGACTTTCACCCTGCTGATGGCGAAGTTCTCCCCGTTCCTGCTGGTCGCCGCCGTGACCTCCATGCTCGCCGCGGACATCCTTGCCGCCAAGCGCAAGATCATGCTGCTGTCGCAGACCGATGAACTGACCGGCCTGCTCAATATGCGCGCCTTCAACACCATCCTGAAACGCGAGATAGCACGCGCGTCACGCCATGACGAACCGCTGACCCTGGTCATGATCGACCTGGACGGTCTCAAGCAGGTCAACGACCTGTACGGACATTCAACCGGCAGCCGCATGATCCAGGCCGTGGGGCAGTCACTGCAGCGGTGCGTGCGCACCTCTGATGTCCTGGCACGCTACGGCGGTGACGAATTCGTCATCCTCATGTCCCATACCGGTCTGGACAGTGCCCGCACCAGCGCGGAGCGCATACGCTCCACCATCACCAACACCACCCTCAGCGCCAGGGGGCAGTGCATAGCAGCGACCGCCAGTATCGGCCTTGCCAGTTTCCCGGAAGGCGTAGACGAGGCGGCCACGGTGCTCGACAAGGCCGACCTTGCCCTCTACAGCAGCAAGCAGTGTGGCCGCAACCGGGTGACCAACTACGTGAAAGATATGGAAGACGGTTTGCCTGCGGCTTATCTCAGGCCCGTCGCGCAACGCGCCTGACCGGTGCAAAGGATTGCCGGTGCTGCGGTGTCGGCCCGAGCATCTCCAGGGCCTGCAGGTGCGCCTTGACGGGATAGCCCTTGTGCTGCGCCAGGCCATAACCGGGATAGCGCGCATCCATTTCGATCATTTCCCGGTCACGACTCACCTTGGCGATGATGGAGGCGGCACTGATTGCCGCGACACGGCTGTCACCCCTGATGATGGCCTGCGCGGGACAGGCCAGCTCGGGGCAGCGGTTGCCGTCCACCAGCACATGCTCGGCACAGGGTTGCAGCGCGTTGACCGCACGCTGCATCGCCCGCAGGGTCGCCTGCAGGATATTGATCCGGTCGATCTCCGCGGCCTCCGCGCGCCCTGTCGCCCACGCCAGCGCATGCTGCGTGATCTCTTCATACAGCTGTTCCCGACGGTTCGCACCAAGGCACTTGGAATCACGCAATCCGGCAATCGGTCGCAGGGGATCGAGGATGACCGCGGCGGCGATCACCGGGCCGGCCAGTGGCCCGCGCCCCGCCTCGTCGACGCCGGCCACGCGCCCCGGCGGCAGTACAAGTTCAACCTCCATCGCAGTGCCCGAGCGCAACGAGTTGCAATACCGCCGTTGCCGCGCTGCGACTGGCATCGCGACGTAACTCGGCATGCAGCCCTGCGAAGGTGCGCCGCAGCGCCTCGATCCGTGCCGGATCATCGAGCAGCGCCAGCACTTCACGGCCGAGGTTTTCCGCGCTGGCCTCATCCTGGATCAGTTCGGCGACCAGTGGCTGACCGGCCAGCAGGTTGGGCAGCGAGTAGAACGGCGTCCTGACCAGCAGTCGTGCCAGGCGATAGGTCAGCGTCGACAGGCGGTAGGCCACCACCATGGGACGCTTCAGCAGCATGCACTCGAGCGTGGCGGTCCCCGAGGCCAGCATGACCGCATCGGCAGCGGCCATTGCCTCCAGTCCGTGCCCAGCCAGCAGGGTGACCGGCAGCGTCGCATCGACTTCCGCCAGCACCTGTTCGAACACCGCCCGGCAGCTGTCACTGGCCAGCGGCACAACGAATTCCAGTCCGTCGCGCTGCCCCCGGCACCACGCGGCGGCCTCGAGCAGCGGTCTCGCCAGACGCCTGACCTCACTGACCCGGCTGCCCGGCAGCAGCGCCACCAGCGGTCCGGCAGGCGCGATACCCAGCTGCTCGCGCGCCGTATCGCGGTCGATGTCGTCCGCGATCAGGTCTGCCAGCGGGTGACCGACAAAGCGCGCCGGGACCTGCTGTTCGTGATAGAAGCGTGCCTCGAAGGGAAACAGGGTCAGCATGCAGTCCACGCTGGCGGCGATCTTGCGCACCCGGTAGCGTCGCCACGCCCATACCGACGGGCTGACATAATGCAGCGTTTTGATGCCGGCCTGTTTCAGCGAACGCTCCAGGCCCAGGTTGAAATCCGGCGCATCCACACCGATGAACAGGTCGGGTGGCGTGGCAGTGAAATGTCGCCGCAACGCGCGACGCATGGCCAGCAGGCCGGGCAGGTGTGACAGCACCTCGGTCAGTCCCATGACGGAGAGGCGTTCCATCGGAAACAGGCTGCGGCAACCGGCGGCCTGCATGCGCGGCCCGGCGACGCCCTCGAACACGGCGTCCGGGACCTGTTCGCGGATCGCGCCGATCAGCCCCGCTGCAATGGTGTCGCCGGAAGCCTCACCCGCGACGATGCCGATGCGCAACGGCATGGCTACCTGACGATACCGCGCGTCTGGTTTTCCAGGAAACGGATCAGCAGTTCCAGCTCGGCGCTGTCGCTGCCCAGCGCACGGAGTTGCGCTACCGCGTCCGCGAGCGACCGGTTTTCGCGGTATATCGTCTTGTAGGCCTGCTTCAGCTGGCGGCGCGTGTCCTCGGGAAAACCGCGCCGACGCAGCCCTTCCATGTTCAGTCCGTGCGCATGCGCGGGACTGCCACCGACCGTCACGTAGGGCGGCACGTCCATGCTGATACCGCTGCCGAACGCCGTCAGGGCGTGTGCGCCGATGTGGCAGAACTGGTGTACCAGCGTGAAACCGCCAAGGATGGCATAGTCATCGATGTGCACATGACCGGCCAGCGAGGCATTGTTTGCGAAAATGGTCTGGTTGCCGATCCGGCAATCGTGCGCGATGTGCACGTAGGCCATGATCCAGTTGTCATTGCCGATGCGGGTAGCGCCGGCATCCTGCACCGTGCCGCGGTTGAAGGTGACGAACTCCCTGATGGTGTTGCGATCGCCGATCTCCAGCCAGGTTTTCTCATCCGCATACTTTTTATCCTGCGGTGCCGTGCCAAGCGACGCGAACTGGAAAATACGGTTGTCACGGCCGATCCGGGTCGGCCCCTCGATGACGACATGCGGCCCGATCCGCGTACCCTCCCCGATACTCACGTCAGGACCGATCACCGAGTAGGGACCGACCGTCACGTTCGCGGCCAGCTCCGCCCCCGGATCTATGACCGCGTGCGCATCTATCAAGGCTCGATATCCTGTTCGGTGCACATGATCTCCGCGCTGGCGACCACCTTGCCGTCGACACTGGCATCGCAGTCGAACACCCAGATGCCGCGCCTTGAGCGCAACAGCCTGGCACGCAGGACCAGCTTGTCGCCCGGCTCGACCGGACGTTTGAAGCGGGCCTTGTCCATGCCGACCAGGTAATACAGGCTTTCGCGTCGAGCCCCGCGCTCTACCGTCTTGAAGGCGAGCAGACCGGTCGCCTGCGCCATGGCCTCGAGTATCAGCACGCCGGGCATGATCGGACGCTGCGGGAAATGGCCCTGGAAAAAGGGTTCATTGAAGGTCACGTTCTTGTAGCCCACCAGCGATTCACCGGCATTGAATTCGGTGACGCGATCTATCAGCAGGAACGGATACCTGTGCGGCAGATGCTGGAGAATGTCATTGATGTCCATGGATGTAGGCCCGGGTGGTGTCGATGTGCAAGAGTTCTTTTGTAATTCTTCAAGCGTTCAGTCACGGCCCTGCTGCCCGTCGCCGTCTGCCGCAAGCCTGCGTTCCAGGGCCTGCACCTTGCGCGCGATACGGTCAAGCTGCCTGAAGCGCGCATAATTCCTGTTCCAGCTGTCATTGTCCTGCGCCGGCACACCGGACGAATAGACACCCGGTTCGGTAATCGACCGGGTGACCATGGTCATGCCGGTAATGATCACGTTGTCCGCGATTTCCAGGTGCCCGACGATGCCGGCACCGCCGCCGATCATGCAATGCCGGCCGATTTTCGCGCTGCCTGAAATGCCGACGCAACCGGCGATCGCGGTGTGCGCACCGATGTGGACATTATGCGCAACCTGTATCTGATTATCGAGCCTGACACCGTCTTCCAGCACGGTGTCCTCGAGCGCGCCCCGGTCGACCGTGGTGTTCGCGCCGATCTCCACATCGTTGCCGATACGCACGCTGCCGAGTTGCGGCACATTCAGCCATTTTCCGTTCTCGCTGGCAAGCCCGAAACCATCGCTGCCGATGACCGCACCCGGATGGAGGGTGACCCGCTCGCCGATGCTGACATCGTGACAGACGACCACGTTCGGAAACAGGCGGCTGTGCGCGCCGATACGGCTGCCGGCACCGATGAAGCAGCCACCGGCAAGTTGCGCACCGGCCGAGACGACGGCATCGCGCTCGATGATGCAGTTGGGTCCCACCCAGGCCGTGGCATCGACCCGGCAGCCTTCCTCCAGCGTGGCTGTCGGGTGAATTCCCTGGCGCCCCCGCGCAGGTGGCACGATCAGCGCGGCGGCGCGCGCGTAGCTTGCGTAGGGGTTGTCCGATACCAGCACGGCAACCGGACATTCATCAGCGTGTTCAGCGGCCAGGATAACAGCGGAGGCGCGGGTGCCTGACAGATATTTCCGGTAACCCTTGTTGGCAAGAAAACTCAGATCACCGCTGCCGGCATGCTGCAGGGTGGCGACGCCCGTCACCCGGCTCGCCGGATCGCCTCCCTGCAGCGTTATACCGAGCCGCTGCGCCAGTTCACCGAGGGTCATTGCCATGCGCAATTATCCGCGGCAGTGTGGCCGCGCTACTTGCCCGAGGAAAGCTTTTTCAGGATCGTTTCGGTGATATCAACGCGGTCGCTCGCGAACATGACACCCTGCGCGATAATGAGGTCGTACTTCTCGTCCTTGGCGAGAGCCTCGATGACATTGCCGATTTCGATGTTGACCTGCTTGAGTATTTCATTCTTGCGGATATTCAGGTCATCGCGAAATTCGTCCTGCGAGCGTTTCAGCTCGCGGCGCTTGCTGAGGATCTCGCGCTCCTTGCCGCCGCGCTCGGACTCGCTCATCACCGCTCCGTTGTTGGACAGCTCTTCCTCCATCTTGGCGATCTTGCGCTGCAGTGCGACCAGCTCCTTTTCCCGGCTGGAAAACTCGGCATCGATCTTGCCTTGCGCGGAAATAATCTGTGGTGCGTTCTCGCTGAGCTTGGCGAGATCCACGAATCCGACTTTCAGCTCTGCGCGGGCGATGCCGGTAAACAGCATCAGGGCAGCCATCGAAATCATGGCCAGTGGAATATGCTTGCGGGTAGTCACATCAATTCTCCGTGAAGTAGTAATGGATTCAGAAAAAGGTTCCCACTGTGAACTGGAAGTTCTGTTCCTCGTCACCGTCCTTGGCATTCAGCGGGAAACCGAAACTTACCGAAATGGGCCCTAGCGGCGATGACCATAGTCCCGCCAGACCGACAGAATACCTGAATTCGCCGGTATCGAATGCATTGACATCCTCGAAGACATTACCGATATCGAAGAAAGCACTCAGGCGTGTGCCGCTGCCGGTATCGAGGAACGGCACCGGAAACAGCAGCTCCATGCTGGCCACGGTCAGGAACGCACCGCCGATCGAATTATTGTTCGAATCTCTCGGTCCGAGCGTGTTGTCATCAAAACCACGCACCGAGCGGATGCCGCCAGCGAAAAAGTTCTCGAAAAACGGCAGGTTGACGAAATCACCGTAACCGTCACCATAGCCGATGCGGGCCTTCAGCCCGAGCGTCAGGTTGCGGGTCAGGGGCAGGAACTGCTGCTGCGTGTAATCCAGCTTGTAGTACTCCAGCCCCGACCCCGGCAAGGTCGTCTCCAGTGCGATGCTCTTCAGCCCCCCCTCGTCCGGGAACAGGATCTTGTTGCGCGAGTCATGGCGCCAGCTGGCGGACAGCACCAGGTCACCGAAGCTGTTGCCGTAGGTATCCTCGAAATCGGTGACCTCGACCGGCGAAAGGAGGCTCGATTTCAGGTCCAGACCCTTGTAACCGATGCTGAAACGGATGCTGTCGTACTCGTTGATCGGGATACCGAAGTTCATGTCGATACCGCGCGTATCGGTGGTGTAGTCCGTAAGATTCGCCTGGCTGGCATCTGTTTCACGGTAGTAGGCGCCGAAGCCGCGACTGACACCGTCGATGGTCCAGTACGGGTTGACGTAGCTGAAGCTGTAAACGGTATTCACATCGCTGTTGTCGAAGGTGAAAGCGACACGTTTGCCGGAGCCGAGGAAATTGTTCTGCTGCACGCTGGCGTTGAACAGGAAGCCTGAACTCTGCGAATAGCCGACGCCGGCCGTGATACTGCCGGAAGAGGTTTCCGTTACCGAATAATCGACATCCAGCTGGTCGGTGGTGCCCGGCACCGACGGGGTCTCTACATTGACCTTTTCGAAGAAGCCGAGGCGGTCCAGACGGGTGCGCGAGCGTTCCACCTTTTCGGCGGAGTACCAGCCGCCCTCCATCTGGCGCATTTCGCGGCGCAGCACCTCGTCACGCGTGGTGTTATTGCCGGCAAAATTGATGCGCCGTACATAGACGCGTTTGCCAGGGTCGACGAAAAAGCCGAGTTCGACCTGGTTGGTTTCCTCGTTGATCTCCGGCACGGTGTTGACGTTCGCGAAGGCATAGCCCTGGTTACCGAGCAGGGAACTGATCTTGTCGACCGACTCGGTGACGCGTTTGCGCGAGAACACGTCGCCGGGGTTGATGTTGATCAGCGGAAAGATTTCCTCGGCCGGCACGACCAGGTCACCGGACAGCGTTACCACCTTGATGGTGAATTGCTCGCCCTCGGTGATATTGATGGTGATGTAGATGTCCTTCTTGTCCGGCGTGATAGAGACCTGGGTCGAATTGATGTTGAATTTCAGGTAACCGCGGTCCAGGTACCAGGTACGCAGCACCTCGAGGTCCGCCGACAGCGCCTGCTTGGAATACTGGTCGCTCTTGGTGAACGCGGAAAACATTCCCGGCGTGGTCAGGCTGAACTCGTCGAGCAGTTCCTCGTCTTTGTAGCGGTGGTTGCCGATAATGTTGATCTGCTTGATGCGGGCGACCCGGCCTTCCGAGATATCGATCTTGATGCCGACCCGGTTGCGTTCCAGCGGCGTGATCGTGGTATCGATCTTCACGGAATACTTGCCGCGGCTGAAATACTGCCGCTGCAGTTCCTGCTCGACCTTTTCCAGCAGCGAGCGGTCGAACACGCGACCCTCTGCCAGGCCGATCTGCTTGAGGCCGTCCAGCAACTCCTGGGTATCCAGGTCCTGGTTACCCTCGATCTCGATACTGCTGATCGCGGCCCGTTCCCGCACGAATATCACCAGCACGCTGCCGTCGCGTTCCATGTAGACATCGTCGAAGAAACCGGTCTTGAACAGCGCGG
>JBATJF010000264.1:0-4298 GCA_049668345.1 Gammaproteobacteria bacterium | reverse complement strand
CTCGCGACCTGCGCTACCGGGCCCGCCGCTACGGCAGTGGCCTGTGCGGCGTCTGCAGCACCCGCATCGAGCGGCGCATCGGCCGGTGTCCCGAATGGCAGGACATCGACCGCCGGCACGCCGACTGCGACTGCCGCTGGCGGGTCCTGAGGCGCGATTTGTCCGGGCGGCAGCGTGATTTCTGTAGCCGGGTCTGCCGGCACGGCCGCGTCGCTTGTCACGGCATCGGGCAATGCCACCGGCTGTGCGGGCACGCCGACCAGCGGCAGTTCGACCTGCGATGCTGCATCCGGCTGCTGTCCCTCCGGTGTCGACGCGACATCCTGCGCACGTGCCGATGCTGTTTCGGTATCCGGGTCCGGCCTGTCTCCGGCGCGTGCCTGGTGTTGCTCATCCGGCAAGCTCTTGCCGCTCTCCGGCACAGTCTGCCCCTCCGCCGGCTGTGCGTGTGCCGCGTGTTCAGCCTGGCCGGCGGACAATAACCGGGAAAACCCGCCGGCTTCATCAGGTCCGGCCCGCTTTCCGGCACTGTTGCGCAGCGTCCCCGCGCCGGCTATCGCTTCCATGGACTGTATGGCTTTGCTCATTGTCTTGTCCCGTGTTCCAGATAAAGTATCCTGCAATTGTAAAATGCAACATCCGGGCCAAACCGGCCCGGCGCGCAATGCAGCGCCCTCAGGTCAACTCCCGACGCCAGCCACGCCGTGCATGCTCGTTGCATTCCAGCTGTTCCAGCCGATCCACCTCGCGCCGCTCCGACTGCACCTTGCGTTCCACCACCTTGTCCAGGGCGTCGACCCGCACCTGCTCCTGACGCCACTGTTGCGCGCATTGATCCACCTCCACCTTCATGCCCTCGAGCATATGATGCTGCTGATGGATTGCCTGGTTGAGACGGTCCAGAAACAGGTTGTAGTCCTTCATCTGCACCATCTGCAGACCATCGCGGCTCTTGCGCAGCAGGCCATGCATGTACTCGTCACGGTAGCTTTCCAGCTCCCTGAGCTTTTGCTGTTTCTGTTCGTAGCGGAATTGCACATCGGCCAGTTTCAACGCGGCCGTGCGCAGACGTTCCCGCGCCAGCTCCAGTGCCGGTTGCATGCGCTGTGACGGTTTCATCTGGTCTTCTCCCTGCCCGCAGGCTTGAGTGCGCCCGGCGCGGGCGTCAGCAATGTCTCGAGTTGCCGCAAGCTCTCGCCCAGCGTCACGGCCTGCCGGTTATGCTGCTGCAGGAACTCGCGCAGCCGTGGATAACAGGCAATAGCCTCGTCGATGCGCGGATCGCTGCCGCGCTGGTAGGCGCCTACCGCGATCAGATCGCGATTCTGCCGGTAGGCGGAGAACAGCTGCCGGAAGCGCTGCGCGGCCTGCAGGTGAACGGGCGTGGCGATGTCGTGCATGATGCGGCTGATGGAGGCCTCGATATCGATGGCCGGATAGAGACCGGACTCCGCGATTTCGCGCGACAGCACCAGGTGTCCATCCAGTGTCGCGCGCGCGGCATCGGCAACCGGATCGTTGTGATCGTCACCCTCGGCCAGCACGGTGTAAAAGGCAGTGATCGAGCCGCCGCCCGTGTCGCCATTGCCGGCCCGCTCCACCAGCTGCGCAAGCTTGGCGAACACCGACGGTGGATAGCCCTTGGTGGCCGGCGGCTCCCCGATGGCCAGACCGATCTCGCGCTGCGCCTGCGAGAAACGGCTCAGCGAATCCATCAGCAACAGTACATTCTGGCCCCGGTCACGGAAATACTCGGCAATCGCGGTGGTCAGCCAGGCACCGTGCATGCGCATCAATGGCGGCTGGTCGGCAGGCGCCGCCACCACCACGGCACGGGACATGCCCTCGCTGCCGAGAATATTCTGTACGAATTCCTTGACCTCGCGGCCACGCTCGCCGATGAGCCCGACCACAACCACGTCCGCTTCGGTAAAACGCGTCATCATGCCCAGCAACACGCTCTTGCCGACACCGCTGCCGGCAAACAGGCCCATGCGCTGACCGCGGCCGACACTGAGCAGGGCATTGATCGAGCGTACGCCGACATCGAGTGGCTGGGTGATCGGCTGCCGCGCCAGCGGATTGATGGCACGGCCGTTCAACGGCACGCGGTCATCCGCGACGATCGGCCCCTTGCCGTCCAGCGGACGGCCGGAGGCATCGATCACCCGGCCCAGCAGGCCGTCGCCGACCAGTGCACCGGAACCCTGCGCTGCCGGCACCACGCGTGCACCCGGCGTCAGGCCGTGGACATCGCCGGTCGGCATGAGGTAGGTATTCTCGCCCGAGAAACCCACCACTTCGGCTTCGATGCTCTCGCCGCTTGCCGCCAGCACATCACAACGCGCGCCAACCGGCACCTGGCAACCCACCGCCTCCAGGGTCAGGCCCACCATGCGCGTCAGGCGGCCCTCGACCGGCAACAATACCGGCCTGGCCGCCCGTGCGCGGTAAGCTTGCAGCCGCTGCAGCCAGATGGCGCTGCGCTGCGCCTGCGGCAATTGCCCGTTCCCGTTCATGCATTCTCCCCGGATTCACCCAGCACCGCGGCGACCGCACGCACCAGGCGCGCCTCCGTCGTGGCATCGACCTGCGAATTCGGTGTCGAAACGCGACAATCACCGCGCTCATGCACACTGTCCTCGACAATCTGCCAGCCGGCCTCCGCCTCGCCCGCTGCCAGCAGGTCGCGGACCAGCCGTGCATCCTCCGGGTGCAGGTGCACGCGGACATCGCGCAATCCCGCCGGCAGGACGCCCAGCGCCTTCCTGACCGCGCCGAGCACCAGCCCGGGATCGGTCTGCAGCTCGCGATAGACCACCTGCCTGGCGACGGTCATGGCCAGTGCCACGAGTTCCTTCTCGACCTGCTCGTCGAGTTCCGCCAGCGGTGTTGCCAGCGTCTGCATCAGCCGCTGCAGGACGGCGAGCTGTGCGAGCACCTGCTTGCGGCCCGCCTCCAGTCCTTCCTGGCGACCCTGCTCGAAACCTTTTTCCCGGGCCTGCTGGCCGGCATCCATGCCAGCCCCGTACGGGGCGCCGTCGTCGAGCTGCGGCACGTCCCAGCGCCGGCAGACATTGCGGTCCGCCGCACCCGGTGCGTCAGACATATTCCTCTCCACCCTTGCCGCCGATCATGATCTCGCCCGCCTCGATCATGCGCTGCGCGACCAGCAGGATTTCCTTCTGCGCTGCCTTGACATCGCTCAGCTTCACCGGGCCCTTGGTCTCCATGTCGTCGCGCATCATCTCCGCGGCACGCTTGGACATGTTCGAGAAAACCTTTTCCTTGAGAATATCGTCCGCACCCTTGAGCGCGGTCACCAGCGTGTCGCCGGAAACTTCACGCAGCAGCGCCTGGATACCGCGTCCGTCGATATCCTTCAGGTTGTCGAAGACGAACATCAGTTCCTGGATCTCCTGTCCCAGCAATTCATCCAGCTCGATGAGGCGCCTGGTCAGTGCACTCTCCTCGCTGGTATCGAGACAGTTCAGTATGTCTGCGACCTTTTTTGAACCGCCGATGCGCGGCGGCTTGACGACGCTGCGCTCGCCGACCTGCCTGGCCAGCACACGGTCGAGTTCTTCCAGTGCCGCCGGATGAATTTCCTCCATGCGCGCCACGCGCAGCAGCACATCCGTGCGTACATCGTCATCGAGCCCGGAGAGCACGCTGGCGGCCTGGTCGGCGTCCAGCTGTGACAACACGATGGATATGATCTGCGGATGCTCGTCGCGCACCACCTCGACGATAGTCTCCGGGCCCATCCACTTCAGGGTCTCCAGGCCCTTGGCATTGCGACCCTCCAGCACCCGGTTGATCATGCCCTCGGCACGCTCGGCACCGAGCGCCTGGTGCAGCACCTTGGAGACGTATTCGTCCTTGCCAACACTCATCGAATTCCTGCCCTGGGCTGATTGCAGGAACTCCTGCACTACCTTCTCGACCTGCTCGCTGCTGATATTGCCCAGCGATGACATGGCCGTTCCCACCTTGTGCACCTCACGCGGGTCCATATGCCGGAGAATGCTTGCGGCATGCTTCTCACCCAGACTCATGAGCAGTACCGCGGCACGCTGGGTGCCGCTGAGGGACTGTTCCCTGTCAGCCATCCGTGGCCACCCAGTCCTTGACGACACCGGCAACCCGGCGCGGATCGTTATCTATCATGGAGCGCGCCATGCCGAACTGCTGCTCCGGTGATACCGGCGCCTGCTGCCCGGACAGGCTCAGGCGGTCCTCGCCCAGTGCCTGCGCATTACCGGCCGCCCCCGGCGGCAATGCGCCCTGCGCACCCC
>JBATJF010000263.1:0-2461 GCA_049668345.1 Gammaproteobacteria bacterium | reverse complement strand
CGCTTAACTTCATTGCTGACAAAACCGGTCTCACCAAGAAGGATGTCGGCGCCGTGTTTGACAACCTCGCAGTTCTGATGAAGCGCGACCTCAAGCGAGGCCCGGGCGTGTACACCGTTCCCGGCCTGATGAAGGTCAAGGTGGCACGCAAGCCTGCCACCCGGGCTCGCAAGGGCGTGAACCCGTTCACCGGTGAAGAAATGATGTTCAAAGCCAAGCCGGCGCGTAACGTGGTCAAGGTCCTGCCACTCAAGAACCTGAAGGAAATGGTATAAGAAACAGCATTATACGGGGCTGCCAGACAGCCCCGACTCTTTTCGGCCTACTGCCGGCCGTCAGCCATCCTGCTGCTTCACCTTGCCGCGAATGAACTGACTGTGTGGCACATACAGCAAGTCAGCCACCTTCCGGACCAGGTGTTCTTCATGGGCGTGCACTTCACCGTCCAGGAATGTTATCTCCCACAACCGGTGCACGATTTCTATCCTGTCTTCCAGACTGCATTCACTGGTGATGAGCCGGGTGAACGGATACAGCGATGTCGCATGATCGGCCTGCCGCTCCGCCTGTTTGCAGATATCGCGAGCAGCATCCGGGGTTACAGCGTGGATCTCACCGACTATGCGCTTGATCCGTTGCCGCTCCGCAGCGGTGACTTCGGTGTCGGCGGCCGCCACTTCCATCAGCAGGGCAGCCGTTGCGACCTGCAGCGCCCGCTCCGCATCCTGCCCGGCTTCTGAAGCAGGCGGCAGATGCCTTTTTAGCAATGACTGTATAGTACTGATCATACGCAGATTATAAGCCGTAAAACGCCGTACTTTCCCGGTCTGCCATAATTTTCCACCAGACGGGGAACTAGTTGATGTGCCGGCCGGATTGGTAATGGCCGCGCTCGAATTGTGTGAAAAACTCGCCCAGCAGAGGGTGGTTGATGGGTTCGTTACTGTCATCTTCCTGGAGATTGCGCTCGGCGACATAGGTTTCACGTCCGGTGTCATGCACCAGCACGCGGTACCAGGGTTCATCTTTGGGCGGTCGACTCCTGGCCATGGCCTGATACCACTCCTCCTGGCCGAGGAACTCCGCATCGACGTCGATGATCACACCCCGGTAATCAAACAACCGGTGATGAATGCATTGTCCGATTGAAAACCTGGCCTGCTTCATGACTGGCTCCTGCCCGTTCTGGCTGTGCCCTGTAGTTGCGACAGTTGCAGCCCCGGCAAGTTCGCGCACATCGGAACTTCCGGCATATAATGATCACGGCGCACACACACCAGAAACGGTATTTAATGACTAAATTTCAAACAGTTAATGAAAACAAAGTGGTTACCGTACAGTACTCGCTAACCAATGCCGAGGGCGTGGTTGTGCGCGAAGCGACCGCCAGGCCAGTCAGCTATTTGCACGGTACCGGGGCGCTGCCCCGAAAGCTCGAGCAACGACTGGAATCGCATGCAATCGGTGATGTGGTTCGAGCCCGCCTGTTGCCCGACGACGCGTTTGGCAAACGCAACATCGAACTGGTATATGAGATGCCGCTGAGCGACTTTCCTCCCGGCGAGACCATCGAGAAAGGAGGACGGGTAATGGGCCACGACGACGACGGCAGGGAGATCCTGTTTGCCGTGACCGACATTCTGGAAGGCATCGCGCATCTCGACGGCAACCATCCGCTGGCTGGCCAGACGCTGGTGTTCGAGGTCGAGATCCAGGGCATCCGCGATGCGACCGCGGACGAACTGCGCACCGGGAAGGTCATGAACGACGCCGGCTAGCGGTCAACCCGAAACCGCGTTCCCTGGTATAACAGCTGAATACTGCCGGCCCCGATCTTTTCCAGTTCCGCGCCAGTGCTCAGTGTATCGCCTTCGCGGTACTTCTTCAGATCGATCAGCACAAATCGCCGGGCAGGTTCCTCGGCGTAAACATGGACATCAATGTGTGGTAGCGCGAAACCGCTGCGAAACTCGAGCGGCAGCTCACTCCACTCCGGCAACTGCGAATCGGCTTCACCGCCAGACAAGGGCACCGCTGACTTGACCACCTGCGGCGCCCGACCCGGCCTGGCAATCTCCCGGTCCGGCTGCGCAGTAACAACAGCAGGCGGCGGAAGCTGCACCTTCGGTCGCATTTCGCGCGGCGTCACGGGCACCGGCCTGTCCAGTCGCTGCAACGGTACCGTGGCTGCTTGCGTGATTCGGGCCGGCGCATCGGACGACGCATGGTCGACCGTTTCCGCCTGACCGGATATCCCGGATGTATCGCGCCCGAACAGGTACAGGAGCAGGGCAGCATTGAACAACAGCAGCGCCGCAACCACCCATGGCCAGCGACTTGCACTTGAGATCTTGCGTACGCCCCAGTGCGCTGTCTCCAGATCGGGCACGTCGCCCAGGTTTCGTTCGCGATCGGCCTTCTTGAGTGCGTCGAGTATGTAGGACATGTGTCAGTCCGCGCG
>JBATJF010000262.1:0-3893 GCA_049668345.1 Gammaproteobacteria bacterium | reverse complement strand
GACCAGGACCGGTCGCGTCAACGAGCTGAAGCTGGGCCTGGCGCTGTACTTCATGAACGGCATCGGCGAAGGCATCAAGACGTCGCTGAAGATGAAGGACGTCGGCCTCGGCATGATGATGACCAAGCGTCTCAGCCCGATGGACCTGATCGGCGGTCACAAGTGCAAGGACGCCAAGGGCCTGCAGGCAATTCTCAAAAAGGCGGAAGAACTCGAAGCGGCGCGGATTCCCGTGGCTGGCAAGTGAGGAACTGAAACATGGCTAAGAAATCCTACTCATTCTATCCCGGCTGTTCCTCGCAGAAGGCAGCCTCGGCCTCCAACTACACGGTCTCCGTGGACTCGATGTGTGACGTACTGGACATCGAACTGAACGAGATCCCTGACTGGAACTGCTGCTCCGCCTCCATCGGCTACGCCGGCGGCGGTGAGCTGCCGCGCCTGGCCCTGAGCGCACGCAACATGGCGATCTCCGAGCAGGCCCACCCGGGCCAGGACATCGTTGCCACCTGCGCCGCTTGCTGGCTCGCCACCAAGGAGACCCAGGAGCGCCTGCACGACGACAGCAAGCTGATGACGGAAACCAACGAGGCGCTGGCTGCTGCCGGTCTCAACGTGAAGGCCGACAAGAAGGTGCGTCACCTGGTGGAAGTGCTGATCGAGGACTTCGGCTACGACGAACTCGGCAAGCACGTGAAGAAGCCGCTGGACGGCATCAAGATCGCCGGCTACGTCGGCTGCCAGATCAACCGCCCGTTCGGCATCGACGGCGAGTCCTACGAGAACCCGAAGTACCTCGACAAGCTGGTCGAGACCATGGGCGCCGAGCCGGTCGAGAACTACGACAAGAAGGTGTCCTGCTGCGGCGGTGCACTGGCCTTCTCCGAGCCGGAAAAGAGCCAGGCGCTGATCAAGGACATCATCGAGTCGGCTTACGACGGCGGCGCCGACATGATCGTCACGCCCTGCCCGGTCTGCCAGATGAACGTCGAGGTGTACCAGAACCATATCAACCAGAAGTACAAGACCAACTTCAAGATGCCGGTGGTGTACTACTCCACGCTGATGAGCGTGGCCTACGGCAAGAACGGCAAGGAAGCCGGTCTCGACGGCCAAGTCATCAAGGCCAGGCAGCTGGAAGAGATCGCCTCAAAGTAGCCTCCTGGCGAGGACAGATTGTTCAATCTGCCCCATCGGAACCACAGCCCCTCGCACGAGGGGCTTTTTTTGCCTGCAGGGACGGCTGCAAACTCGGCGCGCGCGGCGTGCCGGTGATCCTGGTCGGCAGACAGTGCCTGAACGGCTTCAGCCCGGCCACGTTCGAGAACATCTACCGCAGGTGACCCGGACCAGTCGCCCCGCCTGTATTTCATAATATTCAGTTAGTTACGTTTATCTCACCGTTACTGCCAGACCGCTCATGCGGGCGCGGGCAGGTATGCGACGTAGCGACGATGCACCTGATGGTTTCATGGCGTTGGAGATGGGGACGGTTTCTGCCTATAGTTCAGGCAGGGGTTTCCGGATGGATCGAGCTTGCATGGCATTGCGAGCGTGAGGCATGGCCAGCGAGGCAACTTCGCAAGCGCCAGTTCGGTGCGAAAAACGGCTTCGTCACCGCACGCCTCGCCCTGACGCGTACGGGTTCTCTGACCGATAAAAAAACACCCGGGAGGTGACGGCATGACGGATACATTAGATCCCATCGTGATGAATTTTCTCTACGCGGCCATCGGCGGGCTCATGACGCTGGGCTTCATGTGGCTGGGTTGTGCGATGTTCAACCGGATTGTCTGCAGCTTCGATATCGGCGACGAACTCCGCAAGGGCAACCAGGCCGTCGGCTTGATGGTGATGGGCATGTTCATCGGCATCGGTATCGGCATCGGCCTGGTCATCGGCCTGGGCCTGAACTAGCCCTGGCCATGCCATCGCCCGCCGTCACCTTGCTCCTGCTGGCACTGGCCACGACCGCCTGGGCCAGCACGGGCCAGAAGAAAAAGGTCAGTGACTGGTCGGACAAGTACGACGTGCACTTCAAAAAATATGCAAAACACTATTTCGGCCCCGGCTTCGACTGGCGCTGGTTCAAGGCGCAGGCCATCGCGGAATCCGGCCTGAACCCGAAGGCCGAAAGCAAGTCCGGTGCGCGCGGCATTATGCAGATCCTGCCCACCACCTACCGGGAAATCCAGGACAAGAATCCGCATATGCAGGACATGGACTCGCCGCGCTGGAACATCGCCGCCGGGGTCTATTATGACCGCACGCTTTACAAGCGCTGGGAATCGCCACCGCCGGGTGAAGAACGCCTGTATTTCGCCTTCGGTAGCTATAATGCCGGTTACACGCGCATCAAGAATACCTATCAGCGCCTCGATCCGCCGAGCGCGTCCTGGAAAGAGGTTGCACCGCATGTGCCGGGCCAGACACGGCATTACGTGCGGCGCATCCGCCGCCTGATGGACAAGCACTGAGCCGGCCCGGCCCACGCCTGTCATGCGTTACCGCATCGGTGAACCATCCGACCTGCCCACCGGCCCGCTCCTGGACCAGGGCGCCTTTGCCGCTATCGCGCTGCTCAGCTGCCTGATCGGTATCGGTTTTGTGTTTGCCGGCCTGCGCAGCCGCCACTACTGGCTGACCATCTGGGGGACCGGCCTGGCACTGTCCAGCATCGCTTACCTCGGTTTCGTAGCCCTGACCTGAGTGCCCGGCACCCTGGCATCCGGACGACGCGCCACCGGGCAGCTTTGGGGATCAATTCACGGCCGGCACGGCCGATAGCAGCAGGTGTGCCGCACGTGCAGGAAACCGGGCGACACATTCACGGATGAACCTCGCAACCATGGACCGGGTGAGATCATGAGCAATTCACAAAGTGCTGCATTCGCATTTGTAAAAACACTGGGCCAGGAACTGTCCCACCAGGAATTCGACATACCCCCCTTTCCCGACATTGCCATCAAGATCCGCGAAGCCATGAGTGACCCCGATGTCAGCATCGACAAAATCGCCCGCATCATTGTGGCCGACCCGGTACTCACCACCCGGCTGGTCAGAATGGCAAACTCGGCATTGTTGCGCCGCGGCACCATCGAGATCACCGACGTGAAGACCGCGCTCAGCCGGATCGGCCTGGAGCTGGTGCGCAATACCGTTGTCTCGATAGCCCTGGACACCACCTTCAAGGCACCGTCGGGCAGCGTCCTGCACGAACGTATCGATGCCGTTCGCAAACACAGTTCACATGTCGCGGCGCTGGCCTACATCCTCGCCAGGCGCCAGTCGGGTTTCGAGCATGCGGAAGATGCGATGCTGGCGGGACTGCTGCACGACATCGGCAAGTTCTACATCCTGAATCGCGTGCAGAACTTCCCGGACCTGTTCGAAGATCCGCAGCAGCTCGATGAGCTGCTGGCCGGCTGGCACACCGGCGTCGGCAAGGCCATTGTGGAATCCTGGGGTTTCCCTGCTTCGATTGCCGAGGCCGTGGACGAACACGAGTCGCTGGAGCGCGATCATTACACCTCGTCGGACCTCGCCGACATCGTGCTGGTGGCGAACCTGATCGACAACAACAAGGACCTGGCCGAGGACGAGATGCCGGACTTCGCGTCCATACCGGCCTGCAAACGCCTGCGCATGCATTACGAAGCCATGCGCAAGATCCTCGATGAATCCGCCGAGGAAATCAGGTCCATGGAGTCGGCCCTGGGTTGAACCGCTTTTCCCACTACGCGGCGACAGCACGCCCCCCGGGAAGGCAAACCGTGGCGGTCGTTCCCATCGGCACCCGTCACGGGACACGGACAGGGCAAGTCCGGAATGGAATACGGGCGAAAATCCCACCTTCGCTTCAGTTCCAGGCCGCACCGGGGCAGGCGTGGCCC
>JBATJF010000261.1:0-2289 GCA_049668345.1 Gammaproteobacteria bacterium | reverse complement strand
CCCTGCAGCCCGCCGAGCACGAACAGCGCTGCGAGTCGCGGCACCAGCGGGCGCCTGATCCAGCCCCTGGCCAGGAAATACAGGAATGGCAGCAGGAATACCGTGCCGATGGTGCGCCCCAGCAGGCGGTGCGAATATTCGAACCAGTAGATCCGCTTGAAGCCGTGCAGGTCCATGCCGACGTTAATGTGCCGGTATTCGGGAGACTGGCGATACAGTTCGAAGGTGGCCTCCCAGCTTTGCTGGTCAAGCGGCGGTACGATGCCGAAGATCGGGTCCCATTCGACCATGGACAGTCCGGATCCGGTCAGGCGGGTGACGCCACCCAGCACCACCATGGCGTAGATCATGAGGCAGCACACCAGCAGCCAGACTGCGATGCGACGATCGTGGACGTGTTCAATGGATGTCATGTTGTCAGCAGGCATGGCATTCCGGCAGGCTGGTGACTAGAGTAGGAGTAAGGTCAGGCCGGCCATTGTAACCGAAAAGTCCTGGTTGCAGCCGCTTTCGGACAGATCCTGTGCAGCCATCCATACATCGCTTTGCGGCCGGGGGAGAAACATGAAACAGGCGCTCATTCTGCTGTTACTGGCGACTGCCCTGGCGGGTGGCATGTTCTTCATGCTGTCACCTGAGCGGCAGGCGTTGCCAGTCGCCGCCTTGCCCGCGGCGCCGGCACCCGATGCCGCCATGAGCGATGCGCCACTGCCGGACAAGGTGGCGCTGGATATTTCGGTACATAGCCTTGACGAACTGCGCGTGCTGCTGGACCGGGCCGAGCAGTTGTCATCGCGCCTGCTGGGTGCACAGGAAAGTGCCAGCGTGGTGCTGGTGCTGCACGGACCCGAGGTGGAATTCTTTTCCCGCAGGAATTATGACAAGTACAAGGACATTGTGGACCAGGCGGCGCGACTCGATGCCTTCGATATCGTGGATGTGAAAATCTGTCAAACCATGATGAGCATCAGTGGCGTCGCGCGTGATGACATTCCTGCCTTCATCGACCAGGTGCCGGATGGCAGTATCGAGCTGGAGCGTCTGCAAAACGAGGGTTATGTGTACTTCTAGCCCGCATTTCCCATCCTGTCCGGGAATGGGGTACTGCCTACAGTACCTCGGCACGCATGATCTGTCCGTAGCGGTCGGTATGCAGATGGAGTTGACCGCAGCAGCCTACCCGGCGCGCCGGACTGTCCGGGCTTTCCGGCAGCAGTTCATCGAATTCGATTTCCACGATCACCCCGTTGGCGGTTTCCATGATAATCGTGAAACGCAGCGAGTTGTTATCGATCCAGCCTTCCAGGGAGCAGAAACGGCGTAATTCACAACAGGATTTGAGGTAGGACTCTATCAGCGACATGATCGGCGGGTGTGTGGCGGTGGCCGGGCCCTCGCGGCGTGATGGCGGGCGGAATCCGCCAGAATTTCGTTACGGCTGGAAAAAGTATAGGCGAGGAAGCCGTTTATGCAATGTGCACGCCGGCGCCACTAAAAAGATGAGAGTATTCAGGGGAATTGCGAATACCGGGACAGGCACGCGCCTGTCCCGGCAGGTGATCAGCTGGAGCGCTTGCTCAGGATGCGCTCGATAATCGGCGCCAGGATGATTTCCATGGCAAAGCCCATCTTGCCGGCCGGCACCACGATGGTGTTGCGCCGTGACATGAAGGAATCCTTCAGCATATTCAGCAGGTAGGAGAAATCGATGTCCAGCGCGCGCGGGTCCTTGAAGCGGATCACGACGAAACTTTCATCAGGGGTCGGGATGTCGCGCGCGATGAACGGGTTCGACGTGTCCACGGTCGGCACGCGCTGGAAGTTGATGTCGGTGCGCGAGAACTGCGGCGTGATGTAGTGCACGTAATCGTGCATGCGGCGCAGGATGGTGTCGGTCACGGCTTCCGCGGAATAGCCGCGCTGTTCGCAGTCCCGGAAAATTTTCTGGATCCACTCGAGGTTGACGATCGGAACCACGCCGATCAGCAAATCCACGTGCCGGGCGACGTCGTCAGTATCCGTGACAATGCCGCCATGCAGGCCTTCATAGAACAGCAGGTCGGTGTCAGCACCCACCTTTTCCCAGGCGGTGAACTCGCCCGGTTTCTGATTGAACGGCTTGGCCTCTTCCTCACTGTGCAGGTAGTAACGCCGCTCGCATATACCGGTTTCGCCATAGCTCCTGAACGTTTCCTCGAGCTTGTCGAACACGTTCGCCTCGGGCCCGAAATGGCTGAAGTGAGTATTGCCACTGGCCTCGGCGGCCTGCATCGCCTCCTTCATCGCGGC
>JBATJF010000260.1:0-9720 GCA_049668345.1 Gammaproteobacteria bacterium | reverse complement strand
TGACGGGGTACATACCACGATGACCACAGCACCTTCACACGACAGCACCACACGGGCACCCGCCAGGCCAACGCAGGACAACAGCCGCCGCCTGCCATGCCGCGGCTGCACCCGCGCCTGCCGCAATTACTCGCACTGCAACGGCAAACCCTGGCGGATGTAGCGCTGACGGTGCGTGCAACGCACCCTGCCTTCTGTTCCCAACTCCAGGCATCCATACCTGCCGTGGCGCCGTTACCAGGGCAACCGTTCACCGTCGAAGGCCAGGAATTGTCCGGATTGTGCCGGGGTGAGGCCGTCCAGCACCTTCAGCATGCAGCTGACACTGTATTCGGGCGCAAACAGCTGCGATGGCGGCACATTGCGCTGAAACGGCCTCGACAGGGCGGTATCCGTCGTCCCCGGATGCAGGGCAGCCACCACGACATTGGGCAGGCTCCGGCGCCATTCGATGGCGAGCGTTTTGAGACACATATTGAGCGCCGCTTTAGACGCGCGGTAACTGAACCACCCGCCCAGCCTGTTATCCTCGATGCTGCCCACCTTTGCCGACACGGTGGCAAATACAGCCGGCCGTCCATGCCGGAACCTGTCATGCAGATGCTTGGCCAGCAACAGGGCAGGCAGCGCGTTGATTCGCACGCTCTCCATGAAGAAAGCCGGATCGACTTGCCGGACGGTCTTTTCAGGGCCCTGCGCCCGGGTATGGAGGATGCCTGCCGCATTGATCAGCCAGTCAATGTCACCCGTTTGCGCCGCCCAGTCGCGGATAGCGGCTTCATCCCCAAGGTCGAGCTGCTGCCAGGTGACCCGCGGATGACGGCTCACCGGCGGTTTGCGGTGGAAGGTCGCGATGATTTCCCCGACCTCCGGCCGGCTCGCGAGCGCCTCGACAAAGGCATTGCCAATACCACCCGAGCCACCCGTGATCACAACCTTCATCGCCATGCACCTTTATTCCCTGCCGGCGTGTGTCCATGCCCGGCGGAAGCAGCGCCGCTCAGCCTTCAGAGCGGGATTCGCCATCTACAATGACGCACACCATGCGGTAAAATATAGTACAATTCCTGTACAAGATAAACGAGTCAAGTCCATGACCCAGGCAGAGACTGCAGAAAAATCAATGATTCCCGGCAGCCTGCTGCCGATCCGCACGGTGGCCAATCTGACCGGCGTCAATCCGGTTACCCTGCGGGCCTGGGAGCGGCGCTACAACCTGGTCACCCCGCAGCGCACTCCCAAAGGCCATCGGCTCTATACCGAAGATGATGTCGAACTGATCAGGCAGGTGCTCGATCTGCTTGAACAGGGAATAGCCATCAGCCAGGTGAAGCCCCTGCTCGAGCGCGCCACGGATGCTGACAAAGCGGCATCCCTGGCAAGCACCGGGGATGTCTGGAAAAATTACCAGCAGAAGATGCTGCACGCGGTAGAGATATTCGACGAACACGCACTGGACAGTACCTACAACGACGCGCTGTCCCTGTATCCCGTCGACGTGGTCAATCAGCGCCTGATATTCCCGCTGCAGAGATTGCTCGGCGAGCGCTGGGAAGAACGCGACGCCGGTATCGCCGAAGAGCATTTTTTTTCGGTCTACCTGCGCAACAAGCTCGGCACGCGCATTCACCACATGAACCAGCGCAGCAGCGGCCCCCTGCTGCTGCTCGCCTGCCTGCCGGGTGAGTATCATGAAATCGGCCTGCTGCTGTTTGCACTGGCAACCGTGAACTTCGGCTACCGCGTGCTGATCCTCGGGTCCAATACACCACTGGAGCAGCTGCCCCGGGTACTCAGGCAAAAGCCCTGCGCCGGCATCGTATTATCCGGCTCATTCCGGCCATCACGCAGCCTGTTTGAAACCGAACTGCCCGACCTGGTCAAGGACAGTCCGGTACCGGTTTTCGTCGGCGGCCGGTCTGCCGCCAGGCAGCAGAAGAAAATAGAGGCAGCCGGCGCCATTTGTCTCGGTGAATCGATCGGCACGGGACTCAGGCAGATGAGCCAGCTCCTCAAGAAAGACCAGCCTCGCTGAGCACTGCGTAGGCGCATTACACCGATGTGCCGCGCAACCTCCGCTCGACCGGAACCTCTTCCGGGGACCCGACCCGCTGCCGGGCTGCGTGCCGGACACCCGCGCGCCTGACGACTTCAGTCCTTTTCGCGCGGTCCGGCATTTCAAAATGCAGGCGGCGTACCGTCAGGGCCGCGAGCAGATCTGCAAACGCCACTTCGACCGCGTCATACTCGCCACGAAACCCCAGCTCGATGGAATTGATTTCTGCCATACGCGGGAGGCTGAAAAATTTTACGGTGGGGTGCCGCGCAGACAATTCGTCCATCATCTGCAGCAGCCCCGATTCGGCGACATTGAAAACCCTGAGCGAGCGTTCCTGGCGTTGCACATGCTGCAACGGGTAATAGCGCTCCAGCACCCAGTCGACCATGGGCCAGGCCATGCGGGGAAATCCAGGCAGGAAATGATGATCGTAGAGGGTGAAACCCGGGATCCGGTTGTAAGCATTCGGAATCAGCCGGCAATCCCCGGGCAGCTCAGCCATCCTGATGCGATCCGGAAAGGCGGCGTTGCCAAACCCGCTTTCGATCAATGCCGCTGCCTCCGGATGCCTCGCCAGCCGCACGCCAAACGCCTCGGCGGCAGCCTGGCGGGTTTGATCGTCGGGGGTCGCACCGATGCCCCCGAAACAGAATACCGGCACGTCATCCTGCTGCGACAGTTTCAGTTCGTGCGCCAGGCGTCGCCGGTCATCGCCAACCACTCTCGACCAGGCAAGCTGCATACCCCGTCTGCCGAGCGTTTCGACCAGGTGAGGAAAATGCCGGTCGGCGCGCTTCCCGCTGAGTATTTCATCACCGACCACCACGATGCCGAAGCTGTCCGGGGCATCCATGGCAACATCTACAACGCATTGCGCAGTTTTAACCCCTGCGGGTGGGGATCCAGGTAGACCTGCCTGTTGATATAGGGATGCGGGTAACTGCTGAAATGATGTTGCAGCAACCTGATCGGGACCACCAGCGGATACTCGCCGAGCCGGTAGGCCTCTATGGTGCGCACCAGGTCCGTACGGTGCGAGGCATCCAGGCTGTTTTTCAGGTAGCCCAGCAGGTGCTGCAGGACATTGGCGTGACGCTTGCGTGTTGCCGGCGTGCCGAGGGCCTGCATCAGACTGGCGATGTAGATACCGGCAAGCTCGTCAAGTGAAATCCTGTCCAGGCCGGCCAACAGCCGCCCGAGCTGCCGGTACATCTCCGTACTGTGCGCCAGTACGAGCAACTTGTGACTGGCGTGAAAATCAAGCAGCGCGGATTTTGTCATGCCCGCATTGCGCAGCGCCTTCCATCGCGCGTAGACATACACGCGCGTGACGAAGCTGTCGCACAATCCCGGATCATTGAGGCGGCCTTCTTCCTCGACCGGCAGCAGCGGATCGGCCGCCATGATCTGCTGCGCGAATATACCGGTCCCGGAACGAACCGTTACCCCGTTTGGCTGGTACACCTTGACGCGTTCCATTCCGCAGCTGGGTGAATCCTTCTTGAAAATAAAACCGGACAGGCCATCGATGCGTTGCGCAACCGTGCCGGCGTAGGCACGCAATGGGCCGGTGACGTTGAGCTGCGGGTTTTTCACCCCGATCGCCTGCAGATCGGATCCGGCACCAACGAGCCGGATCGGCTCGCGGGGCGTTCCCATGCCGATGGCAACCTCCGGGCAAAAGGAAACGAAATCGAAGTAATCGGCGAGCGCGTCCGTGATGAAGCGGTTGTGCTTGTGATTGCCGTCAAACCTGACCTTGTGGCCCAGCAAACACGCGCTCACCCCGACCCGTATCGTTGCCGGGGGACTGGCATCCTGTACAGGTACGTCCATGTCAGGCCTCCTGCAGCACGCTGATTGCGGCAATGGCGAGGCCAAGCGACGCAACGAAGGTCAGGCGCTTGCGCAGCGCGAGATACCAGGCATGGCCTTCGATCCAGTGCCTGTCGGCAAACCAGGCAAGCAGCAGGGTCGCGATGACCAGCATCAGGCCGTAAAACAGCGGCAGGAGGGTGGCGAGCCAGCCAAGCAGGGCGGGCGTCACCGCGAACAGCATCCTGGCCGCAACTGCCGGGCGGTTTTCTGCAGCGGTGGCAGCACCCCAGTGCCAGGCGCCCAGGAAAGCGGCGATGACCGCGCCGTAGGCGACCAGCGCCTGTCCGGCCTGCTGCCGCAATTCCCCTGACAGGAACAGACAGAGCACGGAAAGCAACAGAAAGGGGATCAGACCGGCGATACCGAGCCGGTACGCCTGCCGCCTCGCCGCATCAGTCCCGCCGGCGCCCTGTGCCACCCCCGTCACCGCGAAGGTGTCGGCCGGCCTGCTCACAACAGGTCCTCGATCATCTGCACCAGCCGCCTGTCGTCAGGCCTTACCTGGCTGGGGAAACTGGCAACGACGCGGCCATTCCTGTCGACGAGGTATTTGTGAAAATTCCAGCGCGGCTCTTCGCCGGTCACGGCGGCCAGGTTTTTATAGAAGGGAGCGGCGGGTTTGCCCCTGACGCTCACTTTTTCGAACATGGGAAACTGCACACCGTAGGTGAGGCGGCAGAAATCCTGGATCTGTTGTTCGGTTCCCGGTTCCTGACCGGCGAAATCGTTGGACGGGAAACCGGCCACCATCAGACCGCGCTCCCGGTACTGCCGGTAGAGCTGCTCCAGCCCGTCATACTGCGGCGTATAGGCACACTTGCTCGCCGTGTTGACGACCAGCACCACCTTGCCACGCATGATCTCGCAGAGATGGACCGGCTGCTCCTGACCCAGCGGCCGCAGCCGGTAATCGAGTGCCGTGGGGCAGTCGGCGCCCTGCGCAACTGCAGCGCTGAATGACAGCCATGACATCAGTACACCGGGTATGAATCGCCTCATTGGTACGCCTCCCTGACCCGCATTGAATACAGTGTCCAGAATACACAGGATCGCTCATCTGTACAAGTATTGTTGCAGCCTGCCCGCACCGCCATTGTATTATTTATCTATTTTATTCCATATAGTTGTATGAATATATCGAATTACCATGCAGACCGGCGGCTAAAATTTATCTGGCATTTCGCTTGACATCTACAGGTTTAATGTATAAGTTTTGTACATAATTATTGCCAGGTGTTGGAGGGTATCGAAATGCAGAATGCAGCAGCCAGGGTCATCGACTGGACCGAACAGGGCCTGGTTCCGGACACCGTGATCCGTCATGGCATCAGGCGTCTGCTGAAAAACCGCCTGGACGGGCTGCGTACCGGCGACTGCGAGTTCACGGCGAGGAGAAAACACGACTTCATTCGCGACATGAACGACAGCGCCATTGCGCTATTAACGGACAGGGCCAATGAACAGCACTACGAGGTCCCCGCCGAATTCTTCCTGGGTGTACTCGGTGAGCGCGCCAAGTACAGCTGCTGCTACTGGAACGACGGCGTGGACGATCTGGACGTGGCCGAGGTTGACGCCCTGGCTGTCACCTGTGAACGCGCCGGTCTCGCCGATGGCATGGACATCCTGGAACTGGGTTGCGGCTGGGGTTCGCTCACCCTGTGGATGGCCAGGTCCTACCCCAACAGCCGCATCACGGCGGTATCGAATTCGCGCTCCCAGCAACGGCATATCCTGCAACTGGCCCGGCAGCAGCGGCTCGACAATGTCAACGTACTGACCTGCGACATGAACGACTTTGCCAGTACGGAACAGTTTGACCGCGTCGTCTCGGTGGAAATGTTCGAGCACATGCGCAACTACCGCGTCCTGTTCGGCCGCGTCAGCGACTGGCTCAGGCCGGGCGGGCGTTTCTTCATGCATATCTTCTGCCACCGGATGGTCCCGTACGCCTTCGAGGACAGAAATGCGAGCGACTGGATGAGCAGGCATTTTTTCAGTGGCGGCATGATGCCAAGCGATGACCTGCCATTGCATTTCCAGCAGCACCTGCAGCTCCTGGAGCAATGGCGCTGGGACGGGCGGCATTACGAAAAGACCGCCAATGCCTGGCTGCAGAACATGGACCGCAACAGGGATGCGCTCTGGCCCGTCCTGGAACGGGCTTACGGGGCAGAGGCCACCCGGCAATGGTGGATGCGCTGGCGTATCTTCTTCATGGCCTGTGCAGAGCTGTTCGGTTACGAAAACGGCCAGGAATGGCGGGTCAGCCATTACCTGTTCGAAAACGGGTCGCCCGCATGAAGGCCATGGTCATCAACCCTTCCCCGTTTCAGGCCGACGGGCAATGCAGCCCCCGCGCCGGCTACCAACCCGGCGGCATGCAGCTCCGGGAACTTGCCGCTGCCACGGGCAGCCTTGCGCCGGACTGGAAACGGTTGATGCCGGTACCGGGCTTTTTTGCAAATCGTCCGGACGGTATCAGGCCGGCGGCAGCGTCGGCGGGATGGATCGCCCGTGTTTGACCTGGAACTCTATCTCCACGGCCTGGCTGTGGCCCTGTCGCTTGCCGCGCTGGTCTGGGTTGCCAGCGTCATCAGGCACGATGCGAGCATCGTGGACAGCTTCTGGTCGCTGATGCTGCTGGCAATGTGCGGCAGCTATTACCTGCTTTACGAGTTTCCCACCCTGCGCGGCGGGATAGTGCTGGCACTGGTCGTGATCTGGGCGGTGCGGCTGTCTGCCCACATCACCTGGCGCAACTGGGGCGAGCCGGAAGATGCCCGCTACCGGGCCATGCGTGACAGACATTCCCCCGGTTTTGCCCTGAAAAGCCTGGTGATCGTCTTCCTGCTGCAGGGGGTGCTGGCATGGATTATTTCCCTGCCACTGCTGGCCGCCACCACAGGCAGCCGGCCACTGAACCTGCTCGACGGACTGGCCCTGCTGCTGGTGCTGTCCGGCATCCTGTTCGAAAGTGTTGCCGATGCCCAGCTGGCCGCATTCAGGAGCAAACCGGAAAATCGCGGCAAGGTCCTGGACTCGGGCCTGTGGCGCTACACCCGGCATCCGAATTACTTCGGCGAATGCGTCGTCTGGTGGGGCTTTTACCTGTTTGCGTTTGCCGTCGGGGGCTGGTGGGCGATCCCTTCACCGTTGCTGATGACCTTCCTGCTGCTGCGCGTATCCGGTGTCGCACTGCTGGAAAAGGATATTGCCGGGCGACGCCCCGGCTACCGTGACTACATCCTTCGTACCAATGCATTCCTGCCGGGTCTTCCCCGGGATGCACACCACGCCTGAGGATGCAGCAGATGACATGGTCCGGACACAGATTGCATCACCCGATCACACCCTGGCTCTGTGGCCTGGCGCTGCTGCTGCCGCTCGATAGCAGCGCGAACACCGGAGCCGAATGGCATTTCAGGGTTTATCTCGATGACAGGGCAATCGGTTACCACCGGTTTCACCTGGAACATAACGACAGCGACATGAAAATGGTGACCGAGGCGCAATTCGACGTGACTTTCCTGAAAATTCCCGTTTTCAGGTACCGGCACAGCAATGTCGAGGTGTGGAACGACCGGTGCCTGGAAAGTATTGCTTCCAGCACTGATGAAAATGGCAGGCAATTCACGGTCGAAGGTGCCGCGGATGACGCGGGTTTCCGGCTTACTACCCAATCCGGCGACACCACACTGCCCGCCTGCGTCAATACCTTCGCCTACTGGGACAAGGCCTTTCTCCAGTCCAGCCAGCTGCTGAATTCGCAAACCGGGGAATATCTGGACGTGCAGGTCAGCGATCTGGGCCAGCAGCTCATCACCGTGCGCGATGCAGAACAACTTGCCAACCGTTACCGGCTGGACACCGGGGATGCCGCCATCGATCTCTGGTACTCGGAGCGCGGCCGGTGGCTGGCCTTGCAATCAACCACCCGTAGCGGTCGTTTGCTGCGCTATGTCATGGAGTAACAGGCAGATGAAGCCCCTGACACGCCTGTCCCTGTTGTTACCGCTTGTGGCACTTGCCGCATGCACAACCACCCCCGCCACGTTGCCGACTGTCGAGCATGTTGATCTGCCGCGCTTCATGGGTGACTGGTATGTGATTGCCAGCATACCGACCTTTATCGAGCGCGGAGCGCACAACGCCATCGAATCCTACGAGCTGGTCAGCGACAGGCGGGTCGCGACGACATTCCGCTTCAACGATGGCGCCTTCGACGGCCCCCTGCGGACCTACCGGCCCACCGGGTTTGTCAGCGAAGACCCGTCCAATGCCGTCTGGGGCATGCAGTTCATCTGGCCCATCAAGGCCGATTACCGGGTGATGTATCTGAGCGATGACTACACGCAGACCGTGATCGGGCGCAACAAGCGCGACTATGTCTGGATCATGGCGCGCACACGCACGATTCCGGAGGGTGAATTTATAAAACTGGTCAGGCAGATCGAAGAACAGGGCTACGACGTCACCAATCTACGCCGGGTGCCACAAAGAAACGTGACAACAGAGGTCGGGCAGCCATGAAGATCGCCGTAATCGGGACGGGAATAGCCGGCAACGTTGCCGCCTGGCACCTGTGCAGGGAGCATGAAATCACGGTATTCGAGGCAAACAGTCACATCGGCGGCCACACCCACACCCACGATATCGTTCATAACGGCGAGCAGCATGCCATCGATACCGGGTTTATCGTCTTTAACGACTGGACCTATCCGAATTTCATCGCATTGCTCGATGAACTCGGTGTCGAATCCCGGCCCACGGCCATGAGCTTCAGCAGCCGCTGTGAAACCACCGGCATCGAATACAACGGCTCGTCGCTGAACGGGCTGTTTGCCGGGCGTCGCAACCTCCTCAGCCCGCGCTTTCACGGCATGATACGCGACATCCTGCGCTTCAATCGTGAAGCCAGGGAATTACTTTCCGGCAACGACGAGTCGCTCACGCTGGGCCGCTACCTGCATGACAGGAAATACGGCCGCCTGTTCGTGGACAATTACATCATACCGATGGGCGCCGCCATCTGGTCGACAGACCCGCAACAGATGCTGGCATTCCCGGCCTGTTCCTTTGTGCGGTTCTTTGACAACCACGGGCTGCTGAACATCAGGAACCGGCCGCAGTGGCGTGTCATCAGCGGCGGCTCCCGCGAATATGTAAAGAAACTGACGGCGCCATTCAGGGACAGGATACGTCTGAGGGAAGCCGTCATTTCCGCAAAACGGCTGCCCACACATGTAGAACTGCGCACCTCTGCCGGCCAGACAGAACGCTTCGACCACCTGTTCATTGCCACCCACAGCGACCAGGCGCTGGCTGTCCTGTCCGACCCCACCGGTACCGAACGCGAGGTGCTGGGTGCGATCCCCTACCAGCAGAATGACGTCGTACTGCATACCGACATTTCGCTGCTGCCGAAGTCGAGACGTGCCTGGGCCGCCTGGAATTACCTGCGCAGGGACGCCGGCAGCACCAGGGTATCGGTCACCTATAACATGAACATCCTGCAGGGACTGCAGGCGGGATCGACCTTCTGCGTGACACTCAACGACGCGCAGCATATCGATCCCGACAAGGTCATCTGCCGCATGCAGTACCAGCACCCGGTCTATACCACGCAGGGTGTCGCGGCGCAGCAACGCCAGCACGATATCAACGGCGTGTGCCGCACCTGGTATTGCGGCGCCTACTGGCGGAACGGATTTCACGAGGACGGTGTCGTCAGCGCGCTGCAGGCACTGCAACATTTCAGGGAATACAGGGCATATGCACAG
>JBATJF010000259.1:0-4499 GCA_049668345.1 Gammaproteobacteria bacterium | reverse complement strand
GGTCGCGCTGCTGTCGGACGAGGCGGCCGAGGCGTTTCTCGGTACGCAGGGCTATGTCTGGGACACGCAGTCCGATATGGGCTGGGCGCTGCTGGGCGCAGTGCTGTCGCTGCTGGTATTGAGCCGGTATCATGACCGCCAGTTGCAGGACTTCATCAGGGGAGATGCGCGTGGCTAATCTGCCGTTTCCATGGCTGGCGCTCGGACTCGGCTTGCTGGTCGCTTTCGGACTGACCGGATCGGGTGCGCTGGGACCGGCCGAGGCCTACCGGCTACCGGTGCTGACAATGCTGATCGTGAACGAATTCGGTTTTTTCGTCACCGCCATCGGCGCCGGCATCGGCATCAACACGCTGCTGGCGCGGGGCATGCAGCGTGGCCTGCTGCTGCCCGTGCTTGGCTGCGCGTTGCTGGCGGCCGTCTTTCTCTATCTCGGTATCAGGCTCTGGCCGGGCGGGTTTTCGCTATAGGCAAGGTGCTGTCCAGCCATTGCGGGTACAACAATCCTGTCTATCCGCGATCAATCAGGTGAGGGTTGCTGTACTGGCCGCTCACGGCATGGCCTGGGCCATGTGCGTGAGCGGCACCTGGGCTTCCCCGTACACCCCGTTCGCAATGACGCTTTCGTCGGAGTACCTCGAATGAGATCCCCTGTCGCCCGCCCGCCGGTATGATTCCAGTGCAACGCGAACTGCCGGTGCTGTATTCGTTTCGACGCTGTCCCTACGCCATGCGTGCGCGCATGGCGATCAGTTACAGCGGCCTGTCCGTCGCCCTGCGCGAGGTGGTGCTGCGCGAGATGCCGCCGGCGCTGCTGCAATGCTCGCCGAAGGGCACGGTGCCGGTGCTGGTGCTGCCGGGCGGGCAGGTGCTGGAGGAGAGCCGTGACATCATCGACCGGGCGCTGGCGCAACACGATCCGGACCAGTGGCGGCCGGTGACTCCGGTGCAACGCGCGGAGCTGCTGTCGTTGCTCAACGAGAACGACGGCCGCTTCAAACAGGCGCTCGACCGCTACAAGTACGCGGAACGCCATCCCGAGCACCCGGCCACGCACTACCGTACCCTGGGTGAGCGCTTCCTGGACAGACTCGAGCGCCAGCTCACGCGGCACGACTGGCTGTCCGGTGCGCGCATGGGCGTGGCCGATGTGGCGATCTTTCCCTTCGTACGCCAGTTCTCGCTGGTCGATGCCGACTGGTTCCGGCAGGCGCCGTACCCGCACCTGCAGGAGTGGCTCGAGCGGCTGTTGCACTCGACGCTGTTTGCCGGCGTGATGCAGAAATATCCACCCTGGCGGGAGGGCGACCCGGTGACTGTGTTTCCGTAACCGGCGCCTTCGGATGTCTCTGCAGGTGCATCTATTGGCCGTAGGAGCGCTTCGCAAGCGCGAGGTTGTTTCGAAAAGATCGCGGACAACATCAGCTCCGGGTGAACCTGTTGGGCGCAGGAGCACTGTATGCAGGATTAATAATGGCCACGGAATTACACGGAAGAACATGGAAAAAACAGATGCAGGGCTGCTGCGCTCTGCATCGGAACGGGCGAAGGGTGTACTCCGTGCGCCGTTCCGGTTACCCGGAACGGGTATAATCCTTTGTATGGCTGCCCCGGTCCTGTTCTCCATTATCGAATCGCCAGCGCATCGTGATTTCTCCCGCCTGTATGCGCGCCTCGGCTTCAGGGAGCTGCGCTTCGCGTCCATGCGCAAGGCGATCGGCGCGCTGAAGACGCAGCGGCCGGATGTCGTGGTCGCGGAATTCATGTATGGCTATGGTAATAACTACGCGGGCGTGAACGTCAGCAACCTGGATGTATTTCTCTACAGCCTGCAGAAATATTCCCCGAATGCCCGTATCATCGTGCTGGTGGACCGGGGCGAGCTGCAGTACGTGGACAGGCTGGCGGCGCTGTTTCCGCTGCATGCCGTGCTGCCGCTGCCGGTCGTCGAGCGCGACCTCGAGCAGGCGCTGATCAACCAGGAGTGACTTTGACATGCAAGCCGCTGGCAAACCCACGATCGGCGTGTTGCTGACCAACCTCGGCACCCCCGACTCGCCGTCACCGCGCGATGTGCGTCGCTACCTCAAGCAGTTCCTGTGGGACCCGCGTGTGGTCGAGCTGGCGCGGCCGTTGTGGTGGCTGGTGCTTAACCTGGTAATACTGAATACCCGGCCACGCCGTTCGGCGCGCGCCTATGCGAAGGTGTGGACCGAGGAAGGTTCGCCATTGCTGGTGATCTCGCGCAGGCAGCATGCCGCGCTGCAGCAGGCGCTGGATACACGTCTGCGCGCGCCGGTCAGGGTCGCGCTTGCCATGTGCTATGGCAAGCCCTCGATTGCCGCCGGGCTGGCCGAGCTGCGCGAAGCCGGCGTGCGTCGCATGCTGGTGTTGCCCATGTACCCGCAATACTCGGCGACCTCGAGCGCGGCTATTTTCGATGCCGTTACGCAGGAGCTGCGGCACTGGCGTGCCGTACCGGAGCTGCGCTTCATCAACGACTACTACGATCACCCGGCCTACATCACGGCGCTGGCCGACAGCGTGCGCGCCTTCCAGGCCGAGCATGGCGTGCCGGACAAGCTGCTGATGTCGTTTCACGGGATACCGCAGGAATATGCCGACAAGGGCGATCCCTATCCCTGCCAGTGCGAGGTGACGGCGGAGCGGCTGGCGAAGCAGCTGGGGCTCGAACAGGTGCAGTGGCAGTACAGCTACCAGTCGCGTCTCGGCCCGAAGGACTGGCTCAAGCCCTATACCGACCAGACGCTGGAAATGCTGGGCAAGCAGGGCGTGAAGAACATCCAGGTGGTCTGCCCGGGCTTCAGTGCCGATTGCCTGGAGACGCTGGAGGAGATCGCCATGGAAAACCGTGACGTGTTCCTCGGGGCGGGCGGTGCGGAATACCGCTACATCCCCTGTCTCAACGATCAGCCCGCCCATATCGACTTCGTGGCGCAACTGGTGGAACAGCACCTGCAGGGCTGGTTGTCCTGAGGCATGATGCGCATATTTGACCCGATGACACCCTGTCGCCCATGAAAGCCATGATCCTCGCGGCCGGACGCGGCGAGCGCATGCGGCCGCTCACCGACAGGACGCCGAAGGCGCTGTTGCGTGTCGGCGGCCAGACCCTGATCGAACACCACATACATGCAATGGTGCGGGCCGGGATCACCGACCTGGTCATCAATCATGCCCACCTCGGCGAGCAGATCGTGCGCGCGCTGGGGGACGGTGCGGCCTACGGTGTCGCGATCCGCTATTCGCCCGAGACCGGCGCCGCTCTGGAAACCGGCGGGGGTATCTTCAACGCATTGCCGCTGCTGGGCGCAGCGCCGTTCCTGGTTGTCAATGCGGACATCTGGACCGATTACGACTTCACAGGCCTGCCGCGCGACATCGACGGACTCGCGCACCTGGTTATGGTGGACAACCCGCCGCAGCATCCGGGCGGCGATTTTTCGCTCTCGGCCGGGCGGCTGGCGCAGCGCGGACCGGCCATGCTGACCTTCAGCGGTATCGGCGTCTACCGGCCGGCACTGTTCGAGGGCTGTGCAGCCGGTGCCTTTCCGCTGGCGCCACTGCTGCGCAGGGCGATGGATGCGGGCCAGGTCTCCGGCGAGCACTACACCGGCCGCTGGTATGACATCGGTACGCCGCAGCGCCTGGCGCAAATCAGCGATGCCGTCATCAACCTGCAGTGAGCGGCGTGTGATGCGTTGTCAAGCCGGCCACTGCCCGGGACGTTAAGCGGATATGGGTCAGGAAATCGAGGTCATCAGTTTCGACGCCGGGGATTTCGCGGCGTTCGAACGGCGCCTGCAGGCGGAGACGGCATTGCTTGCCGAATGGTTCCGCGACGGCAGCTTTTCCGCGCGTGACGGCATGGGTGGTTTCGAACTGGAGGCATGGCTGGTCGACGCGGCCGCGCGCCCTGCACCGATCAACGAGGTCTTTCTCAAGCGGCTCGGCAATCCCATGGTGGTGCCCGAGCTGGCGCGCTTCAACGTCGAGCTCAACGACCACCCGCAACACCTGTGGGGTTCCGCGTTCAGTCGCTTCGAGGCCAGTCTCGGTGCGACCTGGCGGCAGTGCGCGCGTGTCGCACAGGAACTGGATGCCGGACTGGTCATGATCGGCATCCTGCCGACGGTGCAGGAAAGCGAACTGTGCCAGGAAAACATGTCGGACCTGAAGCGTTACCGCGCCCTCAACGAGCAGGTGCTGCGCCTGCGCGAGGGTGAACCGCTGCGGCTCGACATCAATGGCCACGAACACCTCAGGACCGAGCACCACAGTGTCATGATGGAAGCGGCCACCACTTCGTTCCAGCTGCATCTGAAAGTGCGTCCCGAGCGTGCGGCGCGCGCCTACAATGCCGCCATCATCGCTTCGGCACCGCTGGTGGCGGTGGCGGCGAATTCGCCTTTCCTGTTCGGTCGCGAGTTGTGGGAGGAGACCCGCGTGCCGCTGTTCGAACAGTCAGTGGCGGTCGG
>JBATJF010000258.1:0-2019 GCA_049668345.1 Gammaproteobacteria bacterium | reverse complement strand
GCGGCTGCGGACACAAACCTCGATCAGCGTGCTGTGTCCGGCCAGCTGCGCCGCCGTGCACACGGCTACTGCGCAGGCGGGTGTCGTGCTGGATGACGGGCGCACGCTGAACGCGAAGCTGGTGGTTGCGGCAGACGGCGCGCGCTCGCCGGTGCGGGCCATGCTGGGTATCGGCATCCGCAGCCTGGATTACCGGCAAAGCAGCCTGGTCGCGCTGGTGCGCACCGCACAACCGCACCGCAACACGGCCTGGCAGCGGTTTCTGCCCGGAGGGCCGCTGGCGTTCCTGCCCATGGCGGATGGCTGGTGTTCCATTGTCTGGACCTTGCCGGCCGCCGACATCGACCGCGTGCTGGGTATGGCGCAGGACGACTTTCACGCCGAGCTGGGCAACGCCTTCGATCACCGGCTGGGAGAGATCGTCGAATCGGGGCCGCGCACGGCCTGGCCATTGCAGCGCCAGCACGCGGAACGCTACGTTATCGAGCGCGCGGCCCTGATCGGCGATGCCGCACACGCGATCCATCCGCTCGCCGGGCAGGGCGTCAATCTCGGCCTGCTGGACGCGGCGACCCTGAGTGAGGTCATCCTTGATGCGGTCCATCAGGGCCGCGATCCGGGGGCGTTGCGCACGCTGCGGCGCTTCGAACGCTGGCGGCGTGGCGACAACCAGCTGATGATGTCGGCGATGGATGGCATTAACCGGCTGTTCAGCAACGCCAGTCCGCTGCTGGGACAGGTGCGCAGCCGCGGGCTGGATGCCGTCAACCGTGCCGGATCGCTGCGGCAGCTGTTCATGCGCCATGCCATGGGGCTGGACGGCGACCTGCCGGCGCTGGCGCGCCCCCTGCCAGTGACTCAGCCGCTCGCCTGAGCGCCGCAAGCCGCCTTCCCCCGGGCCTGTGGGGCATTTCTCCGCCCTGCCGTGTCCGGCAGCGGTCTGTAATCTGGAACTCGGCCGCCGGCAGGAGTATATTTGCGCCTCGACGTAACTCTGCTGCGGGAGAGAGTGCGGTCTCACCGGCCGGCACCGCCGAAGGCGCAACACGCCAGGAAACGCTCAGGCAACCAGGACTGTGGCAGAAGTTGACTCTGGAGAGCGGTCGCATGACGACCCACCGAAGGGGACAGGTGAACGACGATGCATCGTCGTGCACCTACACTCTCAGGTCACCGGACAGAGGGGCGACGGCAGTTGGCTGCCGTCGCCTTTTTTTTGCCTGCGGGGCCGCCTGTTAACCGGAGAGAAGAAACGATCATGCCAAACCGAACCTCATTGTATGACGAACATATCGCCGATGGCGGCAAGATGGTCGACTTCGCCGGCTGGCAGATGCCGATCAACTACGGTTCACAGATCGAGGAGCACAACAACGTGCGTTCGGACGCCGGCATGTTCGATGTCTCGCACATGACCGTGGTCGACCTGACCGGCGCGCGTACCCGCGAATTCCTGCGCTACCTGCTGGCCAACAACGTCGATCGCCTGGTAGACAGCGGCAAGGCGCTGTACAGCTGCATGCTGAACGAGCAGGGCGGCGTGATCGACGACCTGATCGTCTATTTCATCCGTGATGATTTTTTCCGCATGGTGGTCAATGCCGGTACCCGTGCCAAGGACCTGGCCTGGCTGGAACAGCAGTCGGTCGACTACAGCGTGACGGTGACCGAACGCCCGGAGCTGGCCATGATCGCCATCCAGGGGCCGAACGCACGCGCCAGGACCCTGCCGCTGCTGAATGACAGCGTGCGCGAGGCGGCGGGTGACCTGCAGCCGTTTTTCGGTATCTTCGACGGCGAGTGGTTCATCGCCCGCACCGGCTATACCGGCGAGGACGGTTTCGAGATCGTGCTGCCGGCCGAGCAGGCCGCCGACTTCTGGAGCCGCCTGCGCGCTGCCGGCGTGCGTCCGACCGGCCTGGGCGCGCGTGACACCCTGCGCCTGGAGGCCGGCATGAACCTGTACGGTACGGACATGGACGAGACGGTCAGCCCGCTGGAGTCGGGACTGGCCTGGAC
>JBATJF010000257.1:0-3353 GCA_049668345.1 Gammaproteobacteria bacterium | reverse complement strand
CCGTAATGCCTGTTACTCGACTCGTTGAAAAAAGTTCCGGGGTGGGAAACAAAACGGCAGGGGCGCGGTGGCGTTCCTGCGCAAGGCGTGCGCGACCCGGGGGATATCACTAATTAGACCGTACTATATATTTAATTAATTACCTATAAAAATACATTATTGTTTGTTATTAAAGAAGTTACTATCTGGCCAAGGGGCCGCACTAATGCGCCTCGTCCCAGTTGCTGCCGACCCCGATATCCACCAGCAGCGGCACCTTGAGATCGGCAGCGGCGCTCATTCGGGTACGGATCTGCTCCCTCACCGCGTCGAGTTCATGGGTGGCGACCTCGAACACCAGCTCGTCGTGCACCTGCATGATCATGCGCAGGCCGGTGTCGCCCCGGGCGATTATCCAGCCATGCAGGTCGATCATGGCACGCTTGATGATGTCCGCTGCCGTGCCCTGCATGGGCGCGTTGATCGCCGTCCGCTCCGCCGCCGCCCGGCGTGCCCCGTTGCGCGATTTGATATCCGGCAGGTGCAGGCGCCGGCCGAACACCGTTTCCACGTAGCCCAGCGTGCGGGCCTGCTCGCGCGTGCTTTCCATGTACACCCGTACCCCCGGATAGCGCTCGAAGTAGCGTTCGATGTACTCCTGTGCCGCGCCGCGCGCGATACCCAGCTGCCGCGCCAGGCCGAACGCTGACATGCCGTAGATCAGCCCGAAGTTGATGGCCTTGGCGGACCGGCGCTGGTCGCTGCTGACCGTCTCCGGCGCGACCCCGAACACCTCTGCCGCCGTCGCGCGGTGCACATCCTCACCGGCCGAGAAGGCGGCCAGCAGGCCCGGGTCCGAGGACAGGTGTGCCATGATACGCAGCTCGATCTGGGAATAGTCGGCCGCCAGCAGCACGCAACCCTCGCCCGCCACGAAGGCCTGGCGAATACGCCGGCCCTCCTCGGTGCGCACCGGGATGTTCTGCAGGTTGGGATCGGACGATGACAGCCGACCGGTCGCGGCAACGGCCTGGTGGTAAGAGGTATGCACCCGGCCGGTGGACGGACAGACCTGCTCGGGCAGGCGGTCGGTGTAGGTGGACTTGAGCTTGCTCAGCGAACGATACTCCAGGATCAGGCGCGGCAGCGGATAGTCGAGCGCCAGTTCGGCAAGCACGGACTCGGCCGTGGACGGAACCCCCGTCGGTGTCTTGGCCAGCACCGGCAGCTGCAGCTTCTCGAACAGCAATTCCTGGATCTGCTTGGGGGAGCCGAGATTGAAGGGCTGGCCGGCCTCCCGGTAGGCCTCCTGCTCGATGTCCACGATCCGTTTTGCCAGCTGGTGGCTGTGCTGCGCCAGCATGCCGGTATCGATGGCTACCCCGGTCTGCTCCATGTCGGAGAGCACCGTCACCAGCGGGATCTCGATGTCGCGGTAGATCGTTTCCAGGCCCGGCTCACGCGCCAGTTGCGGCCACATCGCCGCGTGCAGACGCAGCGTGATATCGGCGTCCTCGGCCGCATAGGGGGCCGCGGTCTCGAGCGGGATTTCGTTGAAGGTGAGCTGGTTCTTGCCCTTGCCGGCGACCTCCTCGAACTTGATAGTAGTGCGCGCGAGGTACTTCAGCGCCACCGAATCCATATCGTGGCGGGTCGCGGTGCTGTCCAGCACGTAGGATTCCAGCATGGTGTCGTAACCGATTCCGGTCAGTATTATATCGTGATTGGCCAATACGTTACGATCATATTTAATGTGATGACCAATTTTCTTGATCTCTCTACTTTCCAGCAAAGGGCGCAGTTTTTCCAGCACAGCGTCCCGCTCGAGCTGCACCGGCGCACCCGGGTAGTCGTGCGCCAGCGGCACGTAGGCCGCCTCGCCCGCCGTCACTGCGAACGAGACGCCGACGATGCGCGCGGCCATGTAATCCAGGCTGGTGGTCTCGGTGTCGAAGGCGAACTCACCGGCCGCCTCGAGCACGTCCAGCCAGGCCGTGAGCCGCGCCTCATCGAGCACGGTTTCATAGGCCGGTTCGACCGCAGGCCCGCGGGCTGCCCCGTCCGACGGCACGGCCGCACCCTCCTCCAGCTCCTCCAGCCAGCGCTTGAAATCGAGTGCCTGATACAGCTCACGCAGGCGCCCGGCATCCGGCGGCTGGCGCTGCAGGGCCTCGGGGCCGGTGTCGAGTTCCAGGTCACAGCGGATGGTGGCCAGCTCGCGCGACAGCGGCAGCTGCTCGAGCGCGGCGCGCAGCTTGTCGCCGACCTTGCCCTTGATCTCGCCGGCATGCTCGATCACATTGTCCAGCGAGCCCCAGGCGGTCAGCCACTTGGCCGCGGTCTTCGGGCCCACACCGGGTACGCCCGGGATGTTGTCCGAGGTGTCGCCGATCAGGGCGAGGTAATCGACGATCTGCCCCGGCGTCACGCCGAACTTCTGCTGCACGCCGTCGGCATCGAGCCGGGTCCGGTTCATGGTGTTGACCAGCGTGACCTGTGCGTTGACCAGCTGTGCCATGTCCTTGTCGCCGGTGGAAATGACCGTTTCCAGGCCGTGCGCGGTGGCCTGCACGGCGAGGGTGCCGATCACGTCGTCCGCCTCGACCCCCACAACCTGCAGCAGCGGCAGCCCCAGGGCCCGGATCAGTTCCAGCAAGGGTTCGACCTGGGACGACAGCTCGTCCGGCATCGCCGGCCGGTGTGCCTTGTATTGCTCGTACAGGTCGTGGCGGAAGGTCTTGCCTTTGGCATCGAACACCACGGCGATGTGCTGCGGGTCATACTCGGCGAGCAGGCTGCGCAGCATGTTCACCACCCCGTATACCGCCCCGGTCGGTTCGCCGCGGGCGTTGGTCAGCTGTTGCAGGTTGGGTACGTGGAAGGCACGGTACAGGTAGGACGAGCCATCGACCAGCAGCAGGGGTCCGGAATTGTTGGCAGCCATGGGTTCGGGATCGTCTAGTGGCGTCAGTGGTGCGTCCAGGGAAAATGCAAGCCAAAACAACCGGCCGCAGCCGGCATGGTATCATTTATCATCTCCATCAACCCGGGCTTTCAGCAGCCGCAGCCCGACAGGGACAGGCCAGACAGTCATATGAGCAACAAGGACACGATTGGCCGGCAGGTCATGCATCACGGCATGCTGCCGCAGGACGACGCGCAGCTCACCCGCGAATCGTGGAAGATCTTCCAGATCATGGCTGAATTCGTCGAGGGCTTCGAACGCCTTGCCCATATCCGGCCCTCTGTCAGCCTGTTCGGCTCGGCACGCACCCCGGCCGACCACCCCTGGTACCGGCAGGCCGAGGCGATCGCGCTTGCCCTGTCGGATGCCGGCTTCGCAGTCGTCAGCGGCGGCGGCCCGGGCATCATGG